>CAJTPP010000015.1:0-708 GCA_910578235.1 uncultured Clostridia bacterium
TACCATGAAATATGCGGCGCTTACAGCGGCTGAGCTGAACGCGCTCAGAGGTCAAATGCCGGCTGACGAAAAGTATGTGGAAGAAATTCCAAAATACACAGACGCAGGCACTTATACGGTTTACTACATGGTAGCGGGTGACGCGGACGCTACTGACCTTAAGATAGAAACACCGATAACGGCAACAATCGCAAAGGCAGACATAGAGATAAACTCCAATGTTATACATGTAAACTATAACGACGAGTTAAAGTTTAAGGCGACTGTCACTAAAAAGCTTGGCAGTATCAGCGCTTTTGCCGGCCGTGAAACAGTGGACTTTTACATTGTTAAGGGTAACAATAAAAATTTGATTGCAAACAAATCTGTAGAATTTTCAGATTTTGGCGTAGGCCTTGAAGGTGAAGTAGCATTCAATAATGTAAAAGTAACCCGTGATAAATTTGCTCCGGGTGAAAATACACTTGTGGCAGAATACGGCGGCAGTGTTAATGTAAACGAAGGCGGCAGTAATACAATAACTGTAATTGTAGATCCGTTACCGGTAGATATTACATGGTCAGGTTATGCTACACGTGAATATGACAGAACTGCAAGCAATGTTACGGCAACGGCCGGAGGACTTATCGACGACGGTCTGGGAAACTATGACGATGTACAGGTAGTAGTATCAAACGGAAATCAGACAGCCGCGGGCGAGCATACCGC
>CAJTPP010000015.1:718-43284 GCA_910578235.1 uncultured Clostridia bacterium
ATAACCGGTCTTGCCGGCGCGCATGCGGGTTACTACAAGCTGCCTGATGACGAGTCGGTACTGACACAGGACTATGTAATTGAAAAGGCGGATTCAGTGCTTACAGCCAATCCGACGGCAAATGAGCTTACATATAACGGCGGCGAACAGCAGCTTGTTCAGGCAGGCAGCGCGGAAAACGGTACAGTAATGTATAAGGTTGTGTCTGATGACGAGCCTGAAGCAACAACAGATCCCGAAGCGACAACCACGCCTGAAGCAACAACAGATCCCGAAGCGACAACCGCGCCTGAAGCGACAGCACAGCCTGAACCTACCCCTGACCCGTATGACGGATACTCAGAGGAAATTCCGAGGGGTATGAATGCGGGTAAATACACGGTATACTATAAGGTATTCGGAGATGTAAACTATAACGACGTTGCTGAACAGTCTATACCTGTAACCATAGAGAAGGCTAATCCTGAGGTAATTGACCCGACAGCGAAGGTGCTTACATATAACGGTCACGCTCAGGAGCTTGTACATGAAGGCTTGACAAGCGGCGGTACAATGATGTATAAGCTCGATAACGGAGAGTATTCAGAGGATATTCCGACAGCGACAGCCGCAGGCACATATAAGGTGTCGTATATGGTAAAGGGCAATAATAACTATAACGACACAGCCGCAGGCGAGGTAAGTATAACAATCGCAAAGGCAGATTCACAGGTAACAGCAGATGGCGCCATAAACATAACATACAACTCAACGTTAGAGCTGAATGCGACAGTTTCAATTAACAATACAGGCTTACAGACATTTGCTCTTGAAAATCAAATAGAGTTTGTAGGAATGTATGGTATGCTCGGCGGCGCTAATGTAATATACAACGATGACCATACAGGCGGTACAGCGACACTTAGAAATATACCGGTAAGCAGATATAATTTCGCCCCGGGCAGAAATGAAATTACAGCAAGATACGGCGGCGGAGTAAGTATTAACGGAAGCGATGACAATAAAATTATTGTAAACGTAGAGCCGATAGTGCTTGATCTTGACTGGTCAGGCTATGATACGCGCAATTATGACGGCACGGCAAGCAATGTTACAGCAAGTATAGCATCAGCATTTGTGCCGGGCGATAATGTGCAGGTGGTAGTTGAAGAAGGAAATGCTACAGATGCCGGTACACATACTGCGGTTGCAAGGCTTGAAGGAGCGCAGGCGGCATATTACAAGCTGTCCGAAGATACTGCGACACAGGATTATGTAATCAACAAGATAGACGCGGAAATTACAAAATTGCCTGTCGCAAACACTCTCACATATAACGGAAATTCACAGGCGCTTATCACAGCGGGAGAAGTGTCAAACGGTACATTATTATATAAGGTTGGAGAAGACGGTAACTATTCAGACCTTCCTCCTCAGGTGGCAGAAGCCGGTGAGTACACTGTATATTACAAGGTAAACGGCGGTATTAACTATAACGATGTTGACGCTCAGTCTATACCTGTAACTATAGCTCAGGCAGCGCCGGAGGTAACAGCTCCGACGGCGAAAACACTTGTATATAACGGTCAGGCTCAGACACTTCTGAATGAAGGCTCGACAAGCGGCGGAACAATGATGTATAAGCTTGGTAACGGTGAATATTCAGAGGATATTCCGACAGCTACAGCCGCGGGTAACTATAAGGTATACTACAAGGTACAGGGCGACAATAACTATGCAGGTGTAGATGAACAGGAAATAGATGTGACAATCGCAAAGGCAGATTCACAGGTAACAGCAGGTGTGATAGACGTTCAATATAACGATACGTTTAATCTGACAGCCAATGTTTCATTGAATGACAGCGGAATTTCAGCGTTTGCATTGAAGGATACAGTACAGTTCTACATAGGTGAAGATCAGGAAAGTCTTGATGTGGCTGATGTAGTTTACACAGATGATACAAAGACTGAAGGAACAGCGACAATAAGTGTAAAGGTAAGCAGAAACAGAGGCTTTGTTACCGGAGCAAATATTATCACTGCACAGTACGGCGGTGACGGTGTGAACATAAACGGAAGCAATGATAATACAATCATTGTAAACGTAACACCGATACAGCTTGATATTAACTGGTCAGGTTATGATACGCGTACATATGACGGCACGGCAAGCAATGTTACAGCAGAGATATCAGGCGTTCTGAATACAGATAAGAATGACGTAAGTGTAGAGGTAGAAGGCGGAGACGCTGCAAATGCCGGCGAACATACGGCAACAGCCACGCTTACAGGCGAATATGCAGGTTACTATACGCTGCCTGAGGATGCCTCAGAGCAGACATATGTAATTGAAAAAGCTAATCCTGAATATACAGTACCAACAGGTGTAACGGCTGAATACGGTCTGTCACTGAGTAGTGTCAGACTTCCTGAAGGCTGGAGCTGGGAAGATGACAGTCAGGATGTCGGCGAAATCGGCGAACATACCTTCAAGGCTGTATACACACCGGAGGATACAGATAATTATAACGTAATAAGCGATATTGATGTGGTTGTTTCGGTAATTTCCGGAAATGATTATACAATAACGGATATCGCCAATGCGGAAGAAGATGGATTTGTTGATGTCAGTGTTATCAAGAATACACAGGCAAACGGCGTATTGATAGTGTCATCATATTCATCGGAAGGTATTTTGATTGGTGTAAAGGCCGTAGATATTAACGGCATAACCGGAGAAACACCGGAAAATGATACGATAAAGGTTGAACTTACTTGTGAGGACGGCGGATATATTTCCGCATTCGTCTGGAGCGCTCTCGACAGTATGACGCCGATGAGCAGTAAGTTTATCAAATAAGTATTAAAATTTCAATATACAAGTTACATTCATAATATTAAATAAGGAAGCGGCTCGGTCATAACAGGACTGAGCCGCTTCTGTATTTTTTATGCGAGGCAGATAAACACATCCATATATAAAATACATTATTTCGTTTTGCTGCTAACAAAATATCAAAAGGCTGTTTTTTAAACAGCCTTTTGATATGTGTAAATATAGCGCCGATTTAATATAAATCACTGTTTTTTTGCTTTACAAATAATATTGCGGTATGATATACTTTTAGTAATAAGTAAATTATAAAGGAGAGAAGAAAATGGGTAAGACAAAAGGCGGTTTTACGCTTCCGGGAGAGAGCGGCTATGAGGAGCTTACTCTTCAAATGGCGGAAAAATGGGGCGCGGACGTAATAAGAGATTCCGACGGTACGGAACTTTCGCCGGAAATTATAAACGCGGGTTACGGTATTTATTCCACAATATGTATTATACGCGATCATAATGAGTGGGCAAAACAAAATCCCGATAAACTGCAGCAGACATTTCTTATGACAAATCCTGTTGTTGCGGAGGGAAATGAGCTTACATTTGATTTAATGAGGGATTTCTTTGAAGAACAGTTTAAAATAAACGACAGCAAAGAGTCACTTGAATACTGGCAGGTGTTTGACCGAACAACAAACGAGGAGGTTAAAGACTGGTCATACGCCGGCGGGAAAGTGACTGTTAAAAATACAACGCCGTGGCATAAGTATACAGTTAATTTTCTTGCGTACAGAATTTGGGAAGAAATTTCAATGTACAATCACACTACAAACAATTGGGACAAGGAGCATCTTATGCAGATTGATCCCCGTTATCCCGAAACAAGACAGTATATGCTGGACTGGCTTAAAAACTGGTGTGAAACACATCCGGCCACAACTGTTGTGCGCTTTACTTCGATGTTCTATAATTTTGTGTGGATATGGGGATCAAACGAGCGCAACCGTCATTTATTCTCCGACTGGGCGTCATATGACTTTACTGTATCTCCGTTGGCTCTTAAGGAATTTGAAAAAGCGTACGGATATGCACTTACATCCGAGGATTTTATTAACAAGGGCAATCTTCATGCGGGACATATGCCGTGTGATAATAGAAAACTGGATTGGATGATTTTTATCAATCAATTTGTTGTTGACTTTGGTAAACAGCTTGTTGATCTTGTGCATGAATACGGTAAGAAAGCATATGTTTTCTACGATGACAGCTGGGTGGGCGTTGAACCATGGTTCCCAACTTTTAAGGATTTCGGCTTTGACGGACTTATCAAGTGCGTATTTAGCGGCTTTGAGTGTAGGTTGTGCGCGGGTGTTGACGCTGTCGAAACTCATGAAATAAGACTGCATCCGTATTTATTCCCTGTAGGTTTGGGCGGCGCTCCGACATTTATGGATGGCGGTAATCCGACGCTTGAGGCAAAAGGATACTGGAAAAATGTGCGCCGCGCGTTGCTTCGGGAAAAGATTGACAGAATTGGTCTGGGCGGCTATCTGTCGCTGACAATACCGTTTCCCGATTTTCAGGATTACATAGAAAAAATCTCTGATGAATTCAGACTTATAAAGGAATTTCATAATGCGGGCAAACCGTATGTGTTAAAGCCGAGAATTGCGGTACTGCATTTCTGGGGCAAAATACGTTCATGGACGTGCAGCGGTCATTATCATGAGCATCCCGAGGTTGATCTGATAAATATTAACGAGTCGCTTTCGGGCATGCCGTTTGATGTTGAGTTTATATGTTTTGATGAGCTTAAGGAGAGAGGCTTGAAGGACTTCGATGTTATTATAAACGCCGGCACGGCGGGCAGCGCATGGTCAGGCGGCGAAAGCTGGAATGACAGTGAAGTAGTTGAAAAGCTGACGGAATGGGTACATAACGGCGGCGTGTTTATCGGAGTAAACGAGCCTTCGGCTGTTGACGGAAATGATACATTCTTTAAAATGGCGCATGTTCTCGGCGTTGACGAGGACAGGGGAGAAAAGATCTGTCACGGCAGATATACGTTTGAGGAAACAGGATGTCAGTGCGTGAGCGACAAAGAGTCGTTTAATGTAAACAAGGGTATTTATATTACTGACGCTGAAACAAAGGTCGCTATGGCAAAGGACGGTATTCCATGCGTCACAATGCATCCGTTCGGTAAGGGTAAGGGTATTTATATGTCAAGCTTTACGACAAACGAAAAGAATACAAGAACCCTTATGAATATTATTCTTAATGCCACAGGAGAAGGTACTGATCAGAATTATATTACAGATAATTTCAATTGTGAATGCGCGTATTATCCTGACGGCAGACAGCTTGTTGTTATAAACAACAGCGACGCTGAACAGACTACTACTGTTAAAACAGAGTTTGGTGACAAGACTGTTACTCTCGGCGCGTTTGACACGCAGATTGTTCAGCTGTAATTTGGACATAAATATCAGTAAAAGCGTCATATCGTTTCGTTAAAACGGTATGACGCTTTTGTATTTTAAAATTCTTGTCAAAAAGTAAATTCTATAGTATAATTATATAAAATTAAATTTGAGGTAATATGTTTTTATGAGAATGAGAAAAAAGAAGAATTGTGATGTGAGAATGGAACGCTGCGGTGATATATGGATAAAAACACCTCAGGATTATAAGGGTAAATGGAACGAATTGTTCGGAAATGATAATCCTGTTCATATTGAAATAGGCTGCGGTAAGGGCAATTTTATTGTCGGTATGGCGCGTATGTATTCCGATATTAATTTTATCGCCATAGAAAAGGTTGAGGACGTGATTGTTATGGCTATGGAAAAGGCAAAGGCGGCACAGCTTACAAATGTGCTGTTCATGGACATGGACGCGGAGAAAATTGAAGAAGTGTTTGAATTTGGAGAAATACGCAGAATTTATCTGAATTTTTCAGATCCGTGGAAAAAGAAAAAACAGGCGAAACGCCGTCTTACGCATAAGCGTTTTCTTGACCGCTATAAGGCCGTGCTTATGCAAGGCGACTATATATGGTTCAAAACGGATAACAAGGCGCTGTTTGATTTTTCGTTAAATTCGTTTGCGCAGGAAAATTACAAGCTTGAAAATATCAGTCTTGATCTGCATAACTCGGATTTTGAGGGGAATGTCATGACGGAATACGAGCAGCGTTTCTCCGAAGCGGGAGCACCGATTTACAGACTGGAGGCTACATATCTCGGCTGGGAGGACGGCAGAAAATAAATATTTATGCAATTTTTTGTTTAATGTTGCAAAATTATTTATTTGTTGGTATAATTAGTATTATTTAATAATAACAAAGAGAGGTATTACAATATGACATCACAAAGTATTATACAGGGTATAGTTCTTCTGCTGTATCTTGTGGCAATGATAATGGTGGGATTTGTATTTTACAAAAAGAACACCACACACGCCGACTACATACTGGGCGGCAGGGGAATGAATATATGGGTAACGTCAATGAGCGCGCAGGCTTCAGATATGAGCGGCTGGCTGCTTATGGGACTGCCGGGAACAGCGTATCTGCTGGGCGCGGGCACGACAGAAGCGGCATGGACGGCTATCGGACTTGCAATCGGTACATATCTGAACTGGCTTATTGTGGCGAAGCCGCTTCGTAAATATACGCAGATTGCGGGTAATTCTATAACAATTCCTGACTTCCTACAAAATCGTTTTAAGTCAAAATCAAATGTCCTGCGTGTTTTTGCGGCGGTGTTTATACTGATATTCTTTACGGTTTACACATCGTCCATGTTCGCGGCGGGCGCGAAGCTGTTTGATTATATTTTCAGAATGGGTTATCTGCCCGCGCTTATACTGAGCGTTGTTGTGGTAGCCGTATATACATATCTGGGCGGCTTCAAGGCTGTATGCTGGACGGATCTTTTTCAGGGACTTCTTATGTTTTTTGCGATAATTGTTGTCGCCGCGTTTATGTATAAGGATCTGACAGGCACAGGTTTTGAATGGTCGCAGCTTGGGGATGTATCTCTCGGTATTACGAAAGGCTTTGGAGCTATGGGTATAGTAAGCGCTATCGCATGGGGTTTTGGATATTTCGGACAACCCCATATTCTTACAAGATTTATGGCTATAAGATCGTCAAAAGAAATCAAACCCGCGAGAATAATTGCTATGGTATGGGTAATTATCAGTCTCGCGCTTGCGGTTATTGTAGGTATGCTCGCAAATCCGTTCCTAAAACAGCTTATGGCGTCAGGACAGCTGCCCGCGGGTATTCTCGGCGCGGACGGTATGCTTGCCGACAGTGAGAAGGTGTTTATGGTACTGATACAGCATATGTTCCCGACAGTTATAGCCGGTGTGCTGCTTGCGGCAGTACTTGCGGCAATTATGTCTACGGCCGACTCGCAGCTGCTTGTGGCTTCATCTTCGTTTTCATCCGATATTTATAATACTATATTTGATAAAAACGCGTCTGAAAAACGACTTCTTTTGATAAGCCGTCTGGCGATTGTCGCAATCGCGCTTATCGCGTTTGTGCTCGCGCTTGATCCGAACTCGTCTGTATTTGAGATAGTGGCGCATGCGTGGGCAGGATTCGGCGCGGCGTTCGGACCGATCATTTTGTGCAGTCTGTTCTGGAAACGATGCAACGAAAAGGGCGCTCTTGCCGGCGTTATTTCAGGCGGCGCGGTGGCGCTGCTGTGGGCGTATATGCCGTCTCTGATATGGGGAGCGGATATTCCGGCAGTATTTACTGTATATGAAATTATACCGGGCGCGGTTATTTCGTTTATATGCATATTCGCTGTATCGCTTCTGACAAAGGCTCCGTCAGACGAGGTTGTGAAAGAATTTGAGTCGGTAAAGAAAGCGGATATTTAACATGGAATTAAAAAGAGATCATTGGACTCAGACGGATTACGGGGATTTTACAGAATATCTGAAATCGCTTGCCGATGAAAAATACAAGACTTTCAGCGATTCGCTCGTACCGGGAGCAGAAGCGTCTTGGGGTGTAAGAATACCTGTGCTTCGTCAGACGGCGAAAGAAATTTCAAAGGGTAATTACACAGAGTTTCTTGAATGTAAAAAAGGCGTATACCGTGAGGAAATTATGATTGACGGACTTGTTATGTCGCTTATAAAATGCGATTATCCGCATATGCTCGGGTATATTAAAATGTACGCCGATAAGATTACAAGCTGGGAGACCTGCGATATAGTTTCCTTTAAGGGAGTAAAAAAATTTCTTCCTCAGCTCTGGAATGATATAGAGTATTTTATCTATAACGACAATAACTGGATTGTACGTTACGGCTTCGGTATGCTGTTGGAATTTTATCTTACGGACGAATATATAGACGGTGTGCTGAACTATGTAAATTCGGTGAATTCGGATTTTTACTACGTGCAGATGATGCAGGGCTGGCTTATTGCGACAGCCGCGGCCAAATGCCGTGACAAAACCTTTGCGTTCCTTGAAAATAACGCTTTAAATGCGGTCACGCAAAATATGGCCGTGCGTAAAATACGTGAGTCAAACAGGATTTCCAAAGAGGACAAGGAAAAAGCAAAACAATTTAAAAAATAGCTTTGAGGACGCCGTCTTTGTGACGGCGTCTGTTTTTGAGGATATATTTAATAACAGGGCTTTGCCCTTATTGAATTGAGGTATGATATAATGGAAATAAAAAAAATATCCGAGGGAGAATATTCAACCCTGCTCGGCATGAACGGCGGTATGGTTGAAAGTCCTGACGCGAAGCGCATAGTGTACGCGCGCAAGTACGATCTTGAGAAAAGCGAAACGGAGATATGGGTTTGCGACAGAAATCTTGAAAATCACAGAAAGGTTTTTGACGTAAGCTGCGGCAATCACAACGGTCCGTCCGCCACTTTTATAACCGACAGTCTGATTGTGTTCCGAGACAGTGAGGATAATTTACCTGTGTTTCGCATTATGGATATTGACACAGGCGATATAAAATATAAAATACGCGCGAAGGAAAGTCATTGCGCGGAAAACGGAAAATATCCGTTTTCGGTTTCAAAGGAGTTTATTGACAAAAATCCGGATTATCCTGAAATTGATAAATGCGGTATCTATATTCTTGACGTGACAAGCGGAAAAATAGAATCGGCTGTATCTGAGAAAGATATTCTGGATATGGTGCGCGGGCATGGTCTTACGCCGAATGAATATACCGCGTCAGTAGCGCATGTACAACTTAATCCGTCCGCGAAAGCGGTTATGATGCGTCTGGGCGTGGAGGATTGTCCTGTGTTCGGCGCGCTTGGATGTGTTGATCTTGATACGGGCAAAACGCATGTCATTCCCGATAAGCCTGTGCATCAGCTCTGGTTTGATGACGATACATATATGGCGACCCGGCAGTTCAATCAGGGAAAGCATATTGAAATGGAAACAAGCTATATCGCGCGTTTTTCAAAAGACGGCAGGGAACTGGAGGTGCTGGGCGGCATATCAAATCACATGGACGGCAGCGCGGACAGAAAATGGTTTGCGGGAGATCGGTGTTATCCCGGTTTTTCCCCGAATGTGTATCTGTACAGGCGCGGAGATAAAAATGGAGCGGCGGTATTTGAGATACCGCACGATGAGTATATAACATGGAATTTACAAGTGCATCCCAATCCCTCTTTCTCACGGGACGGAAAGCGTCTGTATTTTAATAAGCTCTGCCCGGGCGGGGGCAGGTATAAAACAGAAGCGGTATTTGCGGATATTTCGGATATTGTAGGAAATTGACTTGCAAAAAATACATTTTTTTGCTATACTGTATGTTGGAATTAATTTAAAGAAAGAATGTGAATATAAATGATTATAATTATGAAGGACAGCGCTTCGGCAAAACAAATTGAAGCGGTTGAGAAAATACTTGCGGATGTGGGATTTCAAACGCACCCGATTTACGGCGAGAAGAAAACGGTTATCGGAGCGATAGGCGATAAGCGTCTTTTGAGCATGAACCAGATACTTATGATGGACGGCGTGGACAATGTTGTTCCGATTATGAAGCCGTATAAGCTGGCTTCAAAGGAGCTGCACAAGGAGCAGTCGGTTATTGAGATAGGTCACGGCGTGACCGTGGGCGGAAAACAGCTTGCTGTTTTTGCCGGACCTTGCGCTATTGAGAGTCAGGAGCAGTTTACTCAGGTGAGCGCGGCCGTTAAGGCGTCGGGCGCGAATATTCTGAGAGGCGGAGCGTTCAAGCCGCGCTCGTCTCCATACTCGTTTCAGGGATTGGAGGGAGACGGTCTTAAAATAATGTACAACAGCGGACAGGAGCTTGGTATGCCTATATGTACCGAGGTGCTTGACACAAGAGACGTTGAGCTTGTCGCAAAGTATGCGGACGTGATGCAGATCGGAGCGAGAAATATGCAGAATTTCAAGCTTCTGAGAGAAGTGGGAAAGTGTAATAAGCCTATTCTTTTAAAGCGCGGTCTTGCCTGCACAATGGAGGAATGGCTGATGGCGGCGGAATATATTATGTCCGAGGGCAACGAGGATGTTATTCTTTGTGAAAGAGGTATCAGAACTTATGAGACAGCGACAAGAAACACCTTTGACATAAGCGCTATTCCCGTTTCAAAGGAGCTTTCGCATCTGCCGATTATTGCTGACCCGAGTCATGCGGCGGGAACATATAAATATGTTCCGTCTATTGCGAAGGGAGCTATCGCGGCAGGCGCGGACGGTCTTATGATCGAGGTGCACAATTGTCCGGAAAAGGCGGCTTCGGACGGCGAACAGTCGCTTACGCCTGAAAAGTTTGACAGACTGATGAAGGAACTTGATCCAATCGCTAAGGCGGTTGGAAAAGAACTGTTATAAGTATTTACGGTTTAGCGGAAGGAGTTAAATGAGCGCATATGTTAGGTTATCTTGGCCCGAACGGTACTTTTTCGCACCAAGCGGCGGAAGAATGGTCGCGCGGCGGGGAAGCACTGCGGGAGTATCCCACAATTTATGCCGCAATCAGTGCCGTGGACAAAAAAGAGACAGACAGGGCAATTATTCCTATTGAAAACTCCATTGAGGGAAGTGTGAATTTAACCCTTGACACGCTCGCTTTTGACGCTGACTTATATATTACGGGTGAGTATATTCTGCATATAAGTCAGAACCTGATGGTGAAAAAAGGAACAAAAAAAGAGGATATAAAAATAATCACATCGCATCCCCAGCCTATAGGACAGTGTTCCAGACTGCTTTCACATGAGTTTGCGGATACAAAAATTGAGTTTGCCGACTCGACGGCTTTCGCCGCAAAAAGGGTGGCCGCGTCGGACGGTGCGGTAGCGTGTATCGCTTCGCCGAGCAGCGCTCAGCTTTACGGTCTGGATATACTTTATCCCGATTGCGGAGACGAGGCGAATAATTCCACACGCTTTGTGATTGTTGAAAAAGAGCCGTGTATGAAGGTTACGGAGCGTGATAAAACCTCTATTGTGTTTGCGATAGACAATAAACCCGGCAGTTTGTATAACGCCATTGAGCTTCTGGCGAAGTCGGGGATTAATATGACAAAAATAGAGTCGCGCCCCATGAAGCGCGAGCTTGGGAAATATGTGTTTTTTATCGATATAGACGGCAATATTGACGAGGCGGGAATTTATTTCGCGCTTGACAAAGTGCGTCAGAACACATTTTTTTATAAGTTTCTCGGTTCTTACGCTTATTGACACAGATTGAAAACCCTGCGGTATAAAATCGCAGGGTTTTTTATATGTCAGCCGTGGCTTTTCATTCGGTCTATAATATTTCTCGTTTTATTAATATTAGCGCGTATTTCTTCCGCGGCTTTATCGAATGAGTAGCCGGCGTTAAGAGCATTATCCATAAATGCTCCCATCATGATAAACATAGCTTTGATTTTATCCTTATCGTTAAGAGAGGAGCAAATTATTTCCGACTGAGCAATAGCTATAACCGCCGCCGTTTCAGGATCGTCAGTCTTTGCGCCGAGCGTAAGCTGATCGACGGCTTCACCATGGTTTATTCCCATACGGCGGGCGTAGTTATGAATTGTTTTGGCGGTTTCGTTCGATACTCTGCATTGGAGAGGATAGGAGCTGTCAAATTCGTCGGCAAAAGATATTTTGAAGAAAACAGTCAAAAATATTTCATCTTCAAGCTCCTTTTGTGTCAGATTATTAAACGCTTCCGTACCGATAAGCCCCCGCACTTTTCCGGCGCATTCATTATATTCCTCGGCTGTAAGCTCTTCCAATACCTGCTTCGGGTTCATGTTTTCAAACCGTTCAAGATTAAAATTATTTTCCATTTTACCGCTCCTTTATTATTATATACTTGAGCGCAAATAAAAAATGCGCACCGGAGTGCGCATTGCAAAACGCATCTCCGTTGCAACATATATTTAATACCGTATTAGGGAATTAAAAAATATAGAGAAGCGTATTTGCCAATATAGCATTCCCTAACCGGTATCACAATATTAAATATATGTTGCATATATAATATATCACATTAATGGAAATATTGCAAGTGATATATTTGAGCGCAAATAAAAATGCGCCGTTCCTAAGGACACAGCGCATAAAAACGCTGCTTAACCCTTATAACGTCACATTATAAAAATTATCTCTTACTAGATTTAAATAAAATAGTAAACTAAGAATAATTGGATTAAGGTAAGCGTTTTTTACAAACCTTTTTCTTAGTTTAACTATTAGGATAAAATTTAGTACAAAAATAAGATACTAATAGAAATTACTACAACATTAAGAGATATTAAATTTTTATAATGTGACACATATAATATATCATATCAATGGAAAAATTGCAAGAAAAATAAATATTACAGGTTTATTATATTTCAATGAAAAATGTTGAAAAAAATAAAAACCTGAGTTATAATGAGGAAAGGTAAAATTGAAAACAGTGTAAAAGCTGGGCGGTTATGCCACGCCAAATCCGTAACTATAAGTCGGGGAAGGCGGTGGTTATTATGAGGAAATACATAATCAGAATATTTATTCTCATTATTATAATACTTATAACATTTACGACCAACGTAAAATAACCCCCACCATCACATAGGGGTTATTTTAATAAATACTCTACTGTGGTATAACCGTTTAAGATTTTACCCAAGGCCGTTTTATACGGCCTTTTTATATTTATATTATATACCCGTAATACATTTTTGTCAATATGCCGCGGGTAAAAATAATGAGCGACGGAATTTAAGCCGTATTATCCGTTTTAAAGCGCCTTGATATAAGTCTTTGCAAATTCTTCAAGCAGCTCGTCACGCTCAATTTTGACAATAAGACCTCTCGCTCCGTTATAGCTGGTTATGTAGGTCGGATCGCCGGAAAGGATATATCCCACAATCTGACTTATAGGATCATAGCCTTTAATTTTCAGAGCTTCGTATACTTTGGAAACTATTTCTTTGACTTCCTGTTCCTTATCAAACTCCAGGTTGATTTTCATTGTTTCGTTAAATTCCATTGTTATTCACCCTTTCATTGTGTAATACATAGCAATCCACTAAGTATAGAATATTACAAAAACAAGCAAATTGCAAGCGTTTTAATAAAAAATTTATATAAAATTTATCTTTTTTGTGTTTTTTAATCGAGTGTAAACAGATTATCGACATTATCAACGGGTCCTACCGCCGAAACACATATTGTACTGCAATCAAGCACGCGGTCTATAATGTCCGCGACTGAATTAGTATTTACCGCTTCGATTTTGTCTATGACTTCATTCTGCGTGTACAGCGGTTTGCCGAGCAGCAGCGAGCGTCCCGCTCCTTGCATTCTTGCGCCCGTGCTTTCTCCCGCGAGTATATAATTTCCTTTAAGCTGTTTCTTTGAGCGTTCAACTTCATCCTTTGTAAGCTTAAACCGCTTTATTTTATTTATCTCGTCTGAAATCAGCGACGCCACTTCATCAAGGCTTTCAGGACTCATTCCCGCGCTTATATCAAATACTCCCGTGTTTATATACGCGCTGTGTCCCGCGTTTATCGAATATACCAGCCCGCGCTTCTCGCGTATATTCTGGAACAGTCTTGACGACATTCCGCTGCCGAACACGTTGTTAAACACAAGCAGACTGTATACATTTTCATCCATCACGTCTATGCCTCTGAATGTCGATACAAGCTGCACCTGCTCGATGTCCTTAGTACGGACGATATTTCTGCCGCTCAGGTACGGAGCTTCCGGAAGAGACGGGAGAGTATGCGCAAGATCGTCTGCGCCGAAATATTTCTCCAGAAGATCAAAGAAATTCTCGTCAAAATTCCCTGACACGGATATTATAGTATTGGCGCTTGTGTAATGATTATGCATATACGCGCGCATAATATCCGGCGTGATTTTGTCAAGGCTGTCATATGTGCCGAGAATGGTGCGTCCCATGGGCGTGTCACCCCACACTGCGTATGACGACATATCGTACACAAGATCCTCGGGACTGTCCTCGTACATGCGTATCTCCTCTTTGACAACCTGTCTTTCCAAAGCGAGATCCTCCTCGTCAAGCCGAGGATTATGCAGCATGTCTGAAAGCACGTCCAGCGCCACAGGAATATGCTCGTCAAGTGTTTTTGTGTAAAAACACGTGTATTCGCGTGTGGTGAACGCGTCAAGCTGTCCGCCGACAGCGTCTATTTCACCCGCAATCTGCGCCGCGCTTCTGCTCTGTGTTCCTTTGAAAAGCATATGCTCGATAAAGTGTGAAATACCGTTTTCATTTTTACTTTCGTATCTTGAACCGTTTCCTATCCATATGCCTATGGAAATTGATTTCAGATAAGTAATTTTTTCCGCAACTACGCGTATTCCGTTGCTGAGAGTTTTGTACTGATACAATATTATGCTCCTTTTTGATTATATATTATTAGACGTAAATTTATGTGTTTTTGTTCCCTTTTCTGCGGTTTTTTGCTAAAATTTCCTTTTTATTTCCTTTACAAGTCCGAATACCCGTATGCGCAGCACTTCCTCGCCCTCAAAACGGCGCGGCGGATACATCGGATTTATGGACTGAAGCTCAATAAAATTACTGCCGTATACTATTTTCTTTACAACGCCGTCCTCACCGTCAATGGTAACCACAGCGTAGCTGCCGCTGTCCACAGACGACTGACAGCGCACAAGCACGAGGTCTCCCTCCATAAACAAGGGGTACATACTGTCGCCTATTACCCGCAGAAAGGCATATTGTTCCCCGCTTGAAATATTGCTCCTGTGCACAGGCTCATAATCAACAATATTATTGTCCGCAAAACAGGTTATTCCCGCCGCGACTTTGCCGATTACAGGTATGCTGACAAAGTCGGACTCGTCGACAGTCTCAATATTGCCGGGGGCGTCCTCCCAGCCGAGAAGATACTCCGGCGTTGTCTCAAGAATTTGCGCAAGCTTTATCAGCGAGTCACGCTTAATATTTGTGACCGTACCTTTTTCATATTTCTGTATGGCCGCTTTCTGCACGCCAATATAAGATCCCAGTTCCTCCTGAGTTAAATTATGCTCCTTACGCAGCTTTTTAATTCTTTCGCCTGTAGTCATTGTAAATTCTCCTCTATAAATAAAATAATTGTTTGTGCTGTAAGCAATTGTTTTGGAATAATTAAATCAGCGGCAATTTATAATATTTTCATATATATAGTATCATAATCCGAAACTTTTTGCAAGTGTTATACAAAAAGTATCTTAAAAATACAACAAAATATTGTAAAAAGTATCTCAAAAAGTTGGAAATGGTTGACTAAAGTATCTTTTTATGATATAATTGTAATGTCTTAAGGGAAAGCCGGCACTTATGATAAAAATTTTTAAAGCAAAGGTATCTAAAAAAGATAGAAAGGAGTACTGATGATTTATACTAATGATGATCCCATGGCCGTTATGGCTATGGAGGAGGACCGAACAGCGGATTACGGTCTCTGTGAGGACAGTCATGATGAGGCGTGTCCCGTATGCGGGGCCGAATGTCCGGAGTTCTATTATATGGACGAGGACGAGGAATGTATAGGATGCAGCGAGTGTGTGTACAGAACCGAGGTTCTGTTTTAAAAAGGTGTGATAATAAAAATGATATGCGGATTTAAAAACAGCTTTTCATTTTTTAATTACGCGGAAAGGAATGATGGTTATAGCGGTTGCCGATGAGAAAGAAATTCTGGAGTTTTTTACTGATGTAATGCGGCGTAATGGATATGACGGGGAAAGCATAAAGTTTTCCGACTCCTTTAAAGCGGCGGAGCTTCTGGGTAAATATTACGGGATGTTCGGTGACAAACACCATGACAATATCGGTGATGTTATAATTGTAGACAACATTGCGGAAAAAATCAGAAATATGCAGTCTTGACTCGCTTATAGCGCCCGCCTTTTACACGGTACACACATCAATTGACAGTTATACGCATTTTTGGCTCTGCGGCGGCAGAGGTTCAACAAAGTCAAGCTTTGTCAGCATTGAGATAATTTTAGGAATAATGAAAAATCCCTATGCGAACGCTCTCGCGTTGCGCAAAGTCGGAGCATATCTGCGTGACAGCGTATTCGCGCAGCTCGAATGGGCGATTGAAAAACTGGGCGTTTCGGATTTATGGGAAATAAAACCGAGTGTTCCTGAAATGGTCTACAAAAAGACGGGACAGAAAATTTTGTTCAGGGGCGCTGATAAGGTACAGAAATTAAAGTCAACAAAAGTTACGCGCGGTTATATCAGATATATCTGGTACGAGGAGCTGGACGAGTTTCACGGAATGAGAGAAATACGCTCTATCAATCAGTCAATGATGCGCGGCGGTGAAAAATATACTGTTTTTTATTCATATAACCCTCCCCAAAACCGCCGCAGTTGGGTAAACCGTGAGGCGCTCCGTGAAAGGGATGATATGCTGATACATAAAAGCAATTATCTGGATGTGCCGGCGGAGTGGCTTGGAGAACAATTTTTTTTGGAGGCTGAGTATCTTAAAACGACACATGAAGATATATACAGGCATGAGTATCTCGGCGAGGTGACGGGTACAGGCGGTGAAATTTTTGATAATCTGGATATCAGGGAAATTGCCGAGTCTGAAAAAAATATGTTTGACAACGTAAAGTGTGGAATAGATTTTGGTTTTGCGGCCGATCCGTTTGTGTATATTGTATGTTATTTTCACAATGACGTTTTGTTTATCCTTGACGAAATATACGCAAAGGGAATGACAAACAGCGCCGCTGCCGAAAAAATTTATGAAAAAGGCTTTACGGAAAAGGTGATTATCTGCGACAGCGCGGAGCCAAAGAGTATAAACGATCTGCGCGCGTTCGGTCTGAGAGCGCGCGGCGCAAGGAAAGGTCCCGACAGTATTGAGCATGGAATACGTTTTTTGCAGGGACTTAAAAAGATTGTTATTGACAGCGCCGTCTGTCCCAACGCCGCGAGGGAGTTTTCCGAATACGAGCTGGAGCGCGATGCGGACGGCGAGTTCAGGTCGGATTATCCCGATAAAAACAATCATACTATTGACGCTGTGCGTTACGCGCTGGAACAGGAAATTAACAACAGAAAAGCAAGAATTATAAAAAGAAGCGAGCTGAATATATAATATTCACGTCGCGGAAAGGAATGTAGGAATGATTATTGATGAAGAAATTCTTCAAGGCGGTATGACAGATATGACACTCGCAAAGCTGATTTCACGTCACGCGCTGGAGCAGGAGCGGTATGAGAAACTGTATAACTATTATATCGGCCGTCACGCCATATGCGAGCGTCAGCGTTACAGCGATGCTGTGGCTAATAACAGAGTGGTTTGCAATCATGCGAAATATATTGTCGATATCGCGAAAAGCTATCTTGTCGGTAATCCCGTGTCATACACCTGCTCGGATGGTTATGACATAGAAGCGGTTAAAAACAGCTTTTGTGTTCAGGATATGCCGAGCATTGACGCAGAGCTTGAAAAGACTATGAGCATTTACGGCAGAGCGTATGAGATGGTATACGCGGATGAGTCGTCACAGCCCAGAAGCGTGTGTCTGCCGCCCACAAACACTTTTGTTGTATATGGCGCGGGCGTTGGCGAAATTCCGATATACGGCATACATTATTACAAGAAGCGCGACATTGACGGAAGCGTTACGGGTGTGTGCTGTGTCGTGTGTGACAAGAACATGATATACACATATGTAAATGACGCCGACAGCTTTCTGCATATGCGTCTTTTGGAAAAGCGGCGTCATTATTTCGGCGCTTTGCCTATAGTGGAGTACCGAAATAACGAGGAGCAGCAAGGCGATTTTGAACAGCTTATTCCGCTGATAGATGCTTATAATGTCCTTGAGTCGGACAGAGTAAATGACAAGGAGCAGTTCGTGGATGCGTTTTTGTTCCTGACTAATATTGATATTGACAGCGAGCAGGCGCGTAAGCTGCGCGAGGAGCGTATCCTTATGGGTTATGACGGCGCGGACGCGCGGTATTTGTCAAAGGTTATGTCTGAAAGTGATATTGAGGTATTGAAAAACAGTCTGAAAATGGATATACACCGTTTTTCAATGATACCTGATCTTACAGATCAGACATTCGGAACAAATTTGTCGGGCGTCGCAATAAAGTATAAGCTTATGGGTTTTGAACAGCATGTGAGAAACAAAGAGCGTTATTTCGCAAAGGCGCTCAAAAAGCGTTTTGAGCTGTATGTGAATTTTCTTTCGCTCAAAGGAGCGATGGAATATGTGCCGCTGCACAGAGTAGATGTTGTATTTACCAGAAATCTTCCCATAAACGAGTTGGAGGTTTCACAGATGATACATAATTTGTCGGGTATCGCCACAAGCGAAACATTGCTTTCGCAGTTGTCGTTTGTGGGCGATCCGAGAGAGGAGGCGCGGCTTGCTTCAAAGGAGCGGATGCTTAACGAGAAAATGAGCGGCGCAAATGAGGGACAGTAAAATGCAAGGGCTGTTTCGGAAAGGAGTTACAGAGGTAATGAAAGGAAAAGAAAATGAGGGGACACTAAATAAGGGTATCCCGGATAAAACAAATAAGAAAAAGAATGTCTCCGAAAATAATGAGGGACACAAAAATGACGAGCTTAAATCGCTTATCGCTAAGTATGTAAGCGAGGCTGTAAAAGACGAGCGAAGCATATGGGAGAAGGATTTTGAGACAAGGATAATTTCAGAACGCGAGGAGGCGGCAAAAATGGCGGCAATGTCGTCAGAGGAACGAGCCAGAGCGGAAATGGATAAAAGAGAAAAGAATTTTGAGACGGAAAGACAACAATATATGAGCGAAAGAGCCGAATTTGAAGCCGCTAAGGAGCTTGCCGCGCAAAACCTTCCCGTCAGTTTTGCAAGAATGGTTGCCGACAGTGACAAGGAGATTATGTCGGAGAATATCAATATTTTCAAGAGCGAATATCTTAAAGCGATTGAGGATGGACTGTCGCAGAGACTTAAAGGAAAGCTTCCGCATGTTTCAAGAGAAAAGGAACAGTCGGGGGATCCGTTTCTGACAGGTCTCGGAATGTAATTTACATACGGAAAGGATGAAATATAATGGCTATAAATTATGCGAGCAAATATGCTCAGAAAATTGATGAAAAATTCGCGAGAGAGTCAATGACTTCTCAGGCGGTAAATAATGATTATGATTTTGTCGGCGCTAAGACTGTAAATGTATACAGTGTCCCGACAGCGGAGATGAATGACTATTCGGTAAACGGAACAAGCCGCTACGGCACGCCGCAGGAGCTTGACAACACCGTGCAGGAAATGACAATGTCGCGCGACCGAAGCTTTACATTTACAATTGACAGGGGGACATATAATGATACTCAGATGTCAAACGCGGCGGGAGCGGCTTTGCAGAGACAGCTGCGCGAGGTGGTGATCCCTGAAATTGACAAATACCGTTTTGCAAAAATCTGCGCAGGCGCGGGGACAACAGCGACGGGAACAGTTTCAAAGACGACCGCATACGATATTTTCCTTACGGGCGCGGCGGCGCTTATTGAAGAAAATGTTCCGATTGCGGGATGCTGCGCTTTTGTGTCCCCTAATTTTTATAAGAATATCAAGGAGGATTCAAGCTTTATAAGAAACGGTGATATGTCACAGGAAATTCTTATAAAAGGCCAGGTGGGAACGGTTGACGGTATTCCTGTCATTGTTGTGCCCTCATCATATTTCCCTGAAAAGGTTGAGCTTGTTATTACAAATCAGGCGGCAACAACATCCCCTGTAAAGCTGTCTGAATATAAAATTCATGATAATCCTCCGGGTATTAACGGCTGGTTAGTTGAGGGCAGAGTGTATTATGACGCTTTTGTGCTTAATAACAAAAAGAAGTCTATTTATGTGTTTAAAAACACTGGCACAGTGTCGGCTTCAAGTACGCCGTCAGGCTCGGGCGTGTCTAAAACCGACGGAGAATAATATAAAGAAAGGCTGTGTGAATTATGGGGGACACTAAAACAGAGATGCTCACGGCGGCAAAAATGCTGTTGGGAATAGAGGATGAGAAAAATGACGAGCTTCTGCTTTTTCTGATAGATGATACTGAAAGCGCTGTTAAAGCGTACTGCCGTCTTGATGTGCTTCCTCGTCAGCTTGTCAGCCTTATACCGACACTTACGGCTAATAGATATCGCTTGAATATGCATGAGGATATCAAATCTGTCACCGAGGGAGAAAGACGCGTGGAGTACAGCGATAGAAATTATGACTGGCTCAGCGGATACGCGGCGCGTCTTAAACCGTTTGTGTCAAGGAATGTAAAGCTGCCCTCCGATCTTGCCGTAAAGGAGGATGACAATGATTAATCCCTTTAACAGATTTTATAATACTGAGATAAGCGTTTACGAGATTGGAGAAAATACATATGATAAAGAAGGTGAAAAAAGCCTTATAGGAACAATTATCTGTGATGTGCAGCCCTGCGGCGTGGACGCTCAAAGCAGGGAATACGGTTTGTCGGAGAACAGAGCGTACAAAATTTTCTCGGACAAAAATGATATTATCGCAGTGGGAAGATATATTTTGTTTTGCGGCGGCTGGTACAGAATTATAAGGAGCGAGAAAAATCTTTTCGGACAGAACGCTGTTATGCGGGGGATAGACGATGCGTATTGATATTAAATATGACGGAGGATTGTCGGTTATATCGGAGCGGTTGGCGAATGGTATAGAAGAAATTATCGGAGCGGGCGCGCGTCAGGTATGTGAAAACGCTAAGACGCTGTGTCCTGTGGACACAGGCGCGCTTCGAGATTCCATAAGTGTGGAGTGCGGGGAGACCGGAGCGGATATTGTTGCCGGCACGGATTATGCGGCGTATGTCGAATTCGGCACGTCCAAAATGGCTCCGCAGCCGTATCTTGTGCCCGCGCTTATAGAAAGCGGCAGTTCTGTTCTTGAAGCTATGGCAGCGGCGATAGAGAATTAAGCGCAATATGACAAAACGCGCGTTAACGCCTTATCCGCCCACGATAAAAGCGTTAAAGACTCTGATTAATATTTGTGGGCGGAAAGGCTGTGATGATTTTTATGATAGATGTGAATGCCGAGGCGCAAAAGGCGCTTTCAGGACTTGGCTGCAAGGTCGTGTATCAGTATCCCGAGACGTTTAACGCTATGCCTGTCATAAGCTATTATAATCTCGCGGAAAAGGGCGCGTTTTACGCGGACAACAGCGAGTGTATACAGGACGGCTATATTCAGGTGGATATATGGAGCAAAATTCCGAAGGAATGCGCGGATATTTCCATAATGGTAAACAGCGCTATGGAGAGAGACGGCTGGACAAGGGAATTATCTATGGATGTGCCGAAGAAAAATGAAAAGGTCTATCACAGAACAATGAGATTTCAGAAGTATTTCACATTATAAAAGCTTTAAAAATTACTTAAGACAAAGAATTAAAAATAAACGGAGGAAAAAGTCTGAATAAAACCGTCCGGCTCACTATTTTTAAAACTTGCAGTTTGCTTGTAAAACTTCGTTTTACTGCCTGACCATGCAACATAGTAAACTGAGTGCGGCTGCGTTTCTCAAAACAGTAATTTGAACGATTTTTTTCAGACTTTAGTTTTTCGAAAGGAGTTAATTAAATATGATTAAGAAACCATTACCTACAATCGGCGTGGACAAGTATACATTTTTCGCTCTGATGTCGGATACAGAAAGCGGCGCTCAGTACGGAGACGCCTATAACCTTAAAGGCACTGTTGAGATTGCGCCTACGGATGCCGGCGGCGCCGACGTGTTTGACGCGGACAACGGCGCGTATGAGACGGCAAGTTATATTGAAAAGCTCGGTCATGACATAACAAACGCGGATATTCCGCCAGAGGTAGACGCTATGTGGAGAGGTCTTACACGCAAAAACGGCGTTGTCGAGGTCGGCAACGACACAAAAACTGTCTATTTCGGAGTGGCGTGGAGAATACTGAAATCAGACGGCTCATACAGGTATGTCAGATATTATAAAGGCTCGTACAGCTTCGCTTCAAATGTCGGCGGCAAGACAAAGCCGTCGAATGGAAGTATTGACCGTCAGACCGCAAAGGCTACATACACGGCGGTACAGCGTGATTTTGACAATAATTATTACGCGTACTTCGATGAAAGCGATTTGCCGGACAGTATTTCAAAAGAGGATTTTGAGGATAAATGGTTTACGGATATGAACTATTATCCGTCGGTACAGTAAGGAGAAAGCAATGCAGCATACATTGACATTTACAAAAGATAAACAGAAGTATGTTTCAAAGCCGTTTGACTTTGAGGCAATGTGTATTATAAACGACGCTCATAATGACGGTACAAAGAACGGCCCGTTAAATATCTGCCGCGAAGCGGTTGATTATATGTTTGAGGGCACAGACGCCACACAAGATATTATTGAAAGTCTTGATACAGGCGACAGGGCGAAAATGTGTATTGAGCTATGGAGCTTCTATGTGGACGCGCTGAGTTCAAAAAACGGGTAACGTCAGGCGGCAGCGGCACCTTGAGAGACATATATCCTGTCATGCTCAGGTGCCATCATCTGCTGCCTGACGAGGTTGGCAGACAAAACCCGTGGGTTCTCTTTCGCATGCTTGACGCTATAGATGAGGATACGGAAGAAGAATATTCTAATGAGCATTTGAGAATGTTTTACGGTAAGGAGGTAAATAATGGAAGCAGCTAATTTATCTGTCAGCATAACAGGCGACGCCTCCGGTCTGATAAGCTCGCTCAGCGCGGCGGACGCGGCTATAGCGCAGCTTAACGCTTCGGCAGGCAAAATAGTAACGGATTTCGGCGGAAGAGAAGCGAAAATAAATCTGAACGCGGCTGATAATACGGCATCCGGCGTTGAGGCGGCGCGGTCAAGGATAAACAGTCTTACGGATAAGACTGTAACGATATCTGTTCGCTATAATGTTTCGGGAATGCCCGCGCTTGCGGGAGGAACCAGAGACGCGAGAGAGGGGCTTGCCGTAATTAATGATGAGAAGGGCAAAAGTGATCCGAGAGAGCTTGTCGAGCATAACGGCTCTCTTATGATGTTTGACGGACGTGACATCATAGTGCCGCTTTCACGCGGTGATAAGGTTTATACCGCGGACGAGACTAAGGCGATTATGAAAGGTATGGGACTGCCGCATTATGCCCGCGGAAAAAACAATGAGTTTTTTGAGACTGAAAAAGCTGATTTTAATCACTATAAAAAAACGCACGATATGTCTCCTGTGGAGGAGCTTGCGTGGTGGAACGATCTCATGGAACAGTTTTCCTATGACAGCGAGGTTGTCCGCGAGGTACAGGAGCAGATATTTGCCGCGCAGCAGAAAATATGGAAGGAGCAGAAAAAGTCAAGCGAGGACGCTCTTTCCGATTATAAGAAACATTCGGACGCGTGGATTAAATATCAGGTTGAGGTAAATAACGCGGGCGTTGACGAGCAAATCAAGGCGTATCAACGTCAGATAGAAAATTATAACGCTATGGTGTCTGAAATGGCGGCGTCAACGCTTTACAGCGCTGATGAAATGAAAGAAATCTGGGATGATTTTTATGAGTATAAATCAGGCGTTGATCTGAAAATAGGCAAGCTGGAAAATGAAAAAAATTACGGTGTATATGAAAAATGGAAAAGCGACGCGAAAAACTGGAAAAATATACGTGACACCTATGACGACTGGCAGGAGGCCGGAGACAGTCCCGTACAATTTTATGAGAGAAGCATAGAGCGTATACAGCAGATGTATGACAGCGGTCATGTGGGATGGCAGGAATACAGGGATGATACCATGGCTGCCGTGCTGAATTTATATGACGCTAAAATGGCGCAGGTGGACGAGCTTCTTTTAAATCGTAAGGATTACATAAAAGCTGCAAAGCAGCAGTACTCCGATGAGGAAACCGCGCTTGAGGCGAGGTGGAAAAGCGAGGACAGAAGCGTGTCTAAGGCTGAAATTACGCGCCAGCTTAAAATATATAAAGGCGCGGTGACGGAACGGGGTATTGAAAAATACAAGTCGCTTCAGGAGGAAATGAAAAAAATAAAGCGCGAGGAAGAAATGCTTGCCTTACAGAAAGAGCACAGCGAAAAGCTTGCTTTGCTTGAAGACAGCTATAACATAGTGGAAAAGAATAAGAAATACCTTCTTGCGGCGATTGAGCAGTCGGGACTGAACATTGAAGGAATAGTCAATAGTGTGAATTACGGTGTGCAGGGTATGGAAAATACAATAAGCTCGCTTTTTGCGCAGACAATACGAGCCATAAGAGAAATCAGTATTTCCGGAAATTCTTACAGCGATAACAGGAATATCAATATTAACGCGAGTACAGCGGATATTGTGGACGCGCTGAAAAACAGAGTGGGACTGACAATTGCTCACAGCAGATATAATTAAAAAGGAGCGTGATTAATTGAGAAGCGGTTTTAAATTTAAGGACAGACATTCCTCTGATTTCGGTATAACCGTAAAGACTAAATCCCGTCCGATACGTCCCGAAGCGAAGGTATATACGCTTGACATTCCCTGTCGTGACGGCGCGTATGATCTTTCGGAAGCAAACAGTATGGGACGCGAGTATTTTTACGACAGAACCTTTGTGATTACTGTGAGTGTATGCTCGGATAATCTGTATACGCTTCAGGATAGGCTGTCGTTGCTGTCGGCGTGGCTTATGGGAAGCGGAGAGCTGATTTTTGACGATATGCCGAATACCGTCTGGTACGGGAAAATATCGGATGAAATTATTTATATGCCGGAGCACGGCGGAAAAACCGCAGTGCTGGAGGTGTCCGTGCGCGCGCGTCCGTTTGCGAAATGTATTTTCGGCACAGAGGGGCCCGTTCTTGACACATATATAAATATTGATAATACTATTTTACTGGTACTTGAGGAAACAATGCATTATGAGGTGTCAGGACAGGCGGATATAGCGGTATGGAATTTCGGCGAGCGGCCTTTGCGTCCGTGTATGCGAATACAGGGCGGAGGCGGTATTATTCTTACGCTTGGTGAAAGAATGCTTTCATTTGAAGGCGGAGACGTCTGTATAGTTGATTTTGAAAGACAGAGTGTAGAGGTAAATGGAAAGAACGTCAGTGTTTCAGGAGAATTTTTTGAGTTTGCGGCGGGGAATAATTTATTGCATGTTGAAAATTCAACCTCGGCTGTTGTAACGATTGATATTTCATACACGCCCGAATTTAATTACGGAGTTAATCTTGAAGCTATAGACTGGGGGGAGAGAAATGCTTAAAATTCTGCCGTTCGACAGTGTGACATTTGAAAAGGGAACGGTGCTTCCGGACGCTTTCGGCGTTAAGGTTACAAAAGAAATAAACGGTACATATATGCTGGAATTTTCACATCCCATTAATGAAAAGTCCTGGCTTATTTGTGAAAATAAGATTGTAGTATGCGAGGGACAGGCGTTTCGTATTACGCGCGTTGCGCGAAGCAGCGGCGAGGGCAATTCTCTTGACGCGGAATGTCATCATATATATAACGCTGACGCTCCAAGCGTACATATACAGAATGTTCCGGATATGATCGGCGTAAATCCGAGCGAGGTGCTTGAGGCTGTGTTTGCCGGCAGCAGATTTTCGCTGATGAGCGATAATGAGCTTACGGCTCTCGGGATGAAACGCGTCGATTATGACGGGTTTATGATAGATTTTTTCTCGACAGACAAGACAAATCCGTATGACGTGATGAAGGCGGTTATAGAAAACTGCGGCAAGGGCGAGATATACAACGACAACTACAAGGTGGCGCTTGTGGAGCGTATCGGTCAAGACAGACATATCCGTCTTGATCTTACGAAAAATATGCGTAATATAAGCGTGGAGCATGATATAACTGATATGGTGACGCGCCTTTATCCGTACGGTAAGGATGACGCGCATATAGGCAGTGTAAACGGCGGCGCGCAGTATATACAAAGCGCAAACGCTGAAATTTACGGAGTGCGTGACGGTTACCGTGATTATTCCGATTATATGGAACCATCGAAGCTTATGCGCCGCGCGCTGTGGGAATTTGACAGCGCGAATGAGGAACGCATTGATGTGCCGGGTATTAATATAACGGGATCATTTGCGGATATATCAAAACTGGCGCGATACGGCGAGGCGGAAAAAATTGAGGTGGGCGACAGTGTTACGGTTATTGATAACGGTAATGAGATACATGAGCGCGTTATAAAAATGGAGTATTATCCGTATCAGAGCGATAACAGTATAATTTCGATAGGTAGAGTAAGGCGGGATCTGTTTTTTTATCTGGAGCAAATGGGAACGCTTACAAGACGCTATGCGAAAATATCCACTTCAAACGGTAATGTAAAGGCTCAGTCTGTAGCCGGTATCATATCAAAATCAGGTATAAAATTGTCAGGAAATGCGGGTGAGCTTTCATTGCTGTCCGATATGCTGAAGATATCAAACGGCAGTATTATGAAGGTGCAGATGGGCAATCAGAACGGCCGTTTTGTCTGCCGTATAAGAGATAATGCCGGTAACTGCGCGGTTGAAACAGGCACGGATGGTAAGATGGATTTTACGGGAGATCTGACAGCGGAAAATATAAAAATAGGAAATAATGTGATAAACGTAAATATGAGCGGAAAGCTGTGTATAAACGGAAAGGAAATAACTACAAATGGATAAAATTTTTAATGCGGTAAGCGTGTTTATAGGCGTTGCGGGAGGAATACTCGCGGGAATATTCGGTCAGTGGGACACCGCGCTGTGGGCGCTTGTTATATTGATGGCGATGGACTATATCACAGGTATTATCAAAGCGATATATATAAAAAAGCTGTCAAGCGAAGAGGGATATAAGGGTATACTTAAGAAAATAACCATTCTCGTAATAGTGGCTCTTGCGAATGTAGTACAAGTTATTACGGGAAGCGCCGCGGCAGTGCGTGAAATTGTTATAATGTTTTATATTGCGAACGAGGGAATATCGGTTCTGGAAAATGTCGCCGCGGTATCAACGAAAATGCCTGCCGCGCTGAAAAACATCTTACTTCAGTTAAGGGACAGGAATGATGTCATCTAATTACAGGGCTTGACATATTATATAAATGGGGGGTGAAAATAAATGATAGTGGGAGTAAACTGCGGACATACAGTGAGCGGAACAGTAGGCAGCGGCGCGGTAGGTTATCTCAATGAGAGCAACGAAACACGCGCGGTCGGCTATAAGCTGATGGATAAACTGCGCGCGAACGGCGTTACTGTCGTTGACTGCGCGAGCGATTACGCGCCGACAGTAGGTGAAAACCTGAGAGAAATTGTGGATAAGGCTAACGCGCAACCGCTTGATCTGTTTGTGTCCATACACTTTAACAGCGGCGGCGGGAGAGGCACGGAGGTGTATACCTACAACGGGCAGAGATTTGAAACGGCTGAGCTTGTGTGTGAAAATATGGAGGAGCTTGGCTTTATTAACCGCGGTATAAAAGACGGCTCGCATTTATATGTAATACGCAGAACAAACGCCCGGTCAATGCTGATAGAAGTATGTTTTGTCGATACTCAGTCCGACGCCGACCTTTATAAGCGGGTAGGCGCGGATGCAATCGCTCAGGCGATTTGCGACGCTATAATCGGAAAGAGAATGGAGGAGGAGCTTACAATGTCTCAGTATGAGGAGCTTAAGGGTATGATCGCCGAGGAACAGGCGAGAATAGATGTTTTGCAGAATGAGGTTTACAAGTTGCAAAATCCCTTTATTTATAATTATATTGACAGTAATATGCCCGAATGGGCGCGTGAGGCTGTACAGTGGTGCGTGGATAACGGTATCATTGTCGGAACAGGCGATGGTCTCGGACTTGACAGTACAAAGCTGTGGACTTGTGTTGTTATATATCGTCTGGCACAGAAGCTTCAGTAAATACAAAAAATTACAGTTAAAAATCTTATAAACTGTCCGCTGTCCGAAGTCTTTTGGACGGCGGGCTTTTTTATGTTTTCTTTATATAATATATGTTGACAATAAAGGTAATTTTTGATACTATTAATTATGTGTTAATAAGCATATTTTATCGAAAGGAAAAGGTGATTTAAAATGGCTCCGAAGGCAGCGTTAATAATGGGAAGCGACTCTGATTTTGAAAAATTAAAGGGCTGTGTCTCAAAGCTTAAAGAATTTAAGATAGAGGTTGATGTGAATGTAATATCCGCTCACAGAACACCGGACAAAGCGGCGGATTTCGCGAAGAATGCGGAAACAAACGGTATAGAGGTTATAATCTGCGCGGCAGGTATGGCGGCGCATCTCGGAGGAGTTATAGCGGCTCATACGACGGTACCCGTAATCGGTATTCCGATTAAGTCAACACTTGACGGTATGGACGCGCTTTTGGCGACGGTTCAGATGCCGCCGGGTATACCTGTTGCGACAGTCGGTATAGATAACGGAATAAATGCCGCAATTCTCGCGGCACAGATGCTCGCGATAAAATATGATTATCTTAAGGACGCTCTCAAAGACGCTAAGGTAAAAATGGTACAAGGTGTGGAACAGAAAAATATAAAGGTTAAGGAATTAGCCGCGGAAATTTAGTCTGAACTCATACGGAAAGTAAGGTTTGACGCGGGGAGAACATTGCTATGAAGAAAATACTTGAAACACAGCGGCTCTGTCTGCGTGAAATGACGTATGAAGATTACGCTGATTTATGTGAGATTTTGCAGGATGAAAAAACGATGTACGCATATGAGCACGCTTTTTCGGATGAGGAAGCGCGGGAATGGCTGGACAGGCAGCTTGGCCGTTATGAAAATGACGGCTTCGGATTATGGGCGGTTATAGATAAAAAAAGCGGAGTGTTTTTGGGTCAGTGCGGTATCACATGGCAGGACTGCGGTGGTGACAATGTGCCTGAAATCGGATATTTATTTAAGCGTAAGTACTGGCATAACGGTTATGCGTCCGAAGCGGCCTGTGGGTGCAGAGAGTATGCTTTTAATAAACTCGGGTTTGATAAGATTTATTCTATTATAAGGGATAACAATTACGCGTCGCAGAAGGTTGCGGAGCGTAACAATATGAAAACGGTAAAAATGTTTGTAAAGCATTATTATGGTATGGATATGCCGCATTTGGTATACTGCGCGGAAAGGAATAAAATATGAAAAGGCTTGATCTAATAAAAAAAATTGTTGCCGTTATTGCAATAATTATATGTCTTTTAGGCTTGTTTAAGATAATAAACACTGCGATTGGCGTTAATATTGTGCTGCTTATGATTGGAGTAATCTTTGGTATAGAAGCTGCTCTGGACTGCGGAAGAGGCAAAAAAGGCTGGATGTGGGTTGACATTGCTGCCGCTGTGGCGCTTGTGGTACTTGCTCTGGACAAGCTGTTTGGTATTTTCAGAATATAATATGGGAGGTCAAAAACATGAAAATTTTAGTTGTAGGCGGCGGTGGCCGTGAGCATGCGATTGTATGGAAAATCGCTCAGTCACCGAGGGTCGAAAAAATATACTGCGCGCCGGGTAACGGCGGTATTGCGGAGATAGCCGAGTGTGTGGACATCAGCGCGACAGATATTGAAAATATGGTTAAATTCGCAAAGGAACAGGCTGTTGATCTCGTAATGGTCGCGCCCGACGATCCGCTTGTAATGGGTATGGTTGACGCTATGGAAAAAGAGGGTATACGCACTTTCGGCCCGCGTGCAGACGCGGCGATTATCGAGGGAAGCAAGGCTTTTTCAAAGGAGCTTATGAAAAAGTACAGCATACCGACAGCGGGTTATGAGGTATTTACGGACAGCGCGTCCGCGATTGAATACATAAAAAAACAAAATTCTTTTCCGACAGTTATTAAAGCGGACGGTCTTGCGCTCGGCAAAGGCGTTATAATCGCTCAGAATTTGAAGGAGGCCGAGGAGGCCGTGCGTGAAATGATAGACGGCGGTAAGTTCGGCGAAAGCGGAAGCCGTGTTGTAATTGAGGAATTTCTAACCGGTCCCGAGGTCAGCGTGCTTGCGTTTACAGACGGAAAAACCGTTAAGCCTATGGTCAGCGCGCAGGATCACAAGCGCGCGTATGACAATGACGAGGGACTGAACACAGGCGGTATGGGTACATTCTCGCCGAGCCGTCTTTATGACGGCGCAAAGGCGAAGGAATGTATGGAAAATATTTTCCTCCCGACCATAAAGGCAATGAGCGCGGAGGGCAGACCGTTTAAGGGCGTGCTTTATTTCGGGCTTATGATGACAGAGAATGGCGTTAAGGTTATTGAGTATAACTGCCGTTTCGGTGATCCGGAAACGCAGGTTGTTCTGCCGAGATTAAAGACAGATCTGGTTGAGATTATGGAGGCGGTTATTGACGAGCGTCTTGACGAAATAGAAATTGAATGGGAGGATAACGCCGCAGTATGTGTGGTTATGGCGTCGGGCGGTTATCCTGTCAGCTACAAAAAGGGCTATGAGATTACCGGTCTTGATAATGTCGGCGATTTAACCGTGTTTCATGCAGGAACATCGTTAAGAGACGGAAAAGTTGTCACGAACGGCGGCCGCGTGCTGGGTGTCACTGCTGTGGGCAGTGATTTGGACGAGGCGATCAAAAATGCGTATGCGGGTGTGGAGAAAATTTCATTTAAGGACGAGTTCCACAGAAATGATATTGGTATTAAGAAGTATAATTGATTTTAATTAAAAGGAGATAAAAACATGAGTGAGAATGCGTACAAGCAGGCAGGCGTAGACGTTGAGGCTGGTTACGAGTCGGTAAGACTGATTAAAGAGGATGTAAAAAAGACGGCTATTGAGGGAGTGCTTGGAGGAATAGGAGGCTTCGGCGGTTTGTTTGAGATACCAAAGGGATATGAAAACCCTGTGCTTGTTTCAGGCACAGACGGTGTCGGAACAAAGCTGAGAGTGGCTTTCCTTATGGATAAGCACGATACTATCGGTCAGGACTGTGTCGCAATGTGTGTGAACGACGTTGCGTGCAGCGGGGCAAAGCCTCTTTTCTTTCTTGACTATCTTGCAGTGGGAAAGAATGTACCTGAAAAGGTTGCTCAGATTGTTAAAGGCGTTGCTGACGGATGCGTATTGGCGGGCTGTGCGCTGGTAGGCGGTGAAACGGCGGAGATGCCCGGATTTTATCCTGTAGATGAATATGATCTCGCAGGTTTCAGCGTAGGCGTGGTTGAAAAGAGCAAAATTACCGACGGTGACAGCGCGAAGGCAGGCGATGTGCTTATCGGTATTGCGTCAAGCGGTATTCACTCGAACGGTTATTCGCTTGTAAGAAAGATTTTCGGTCTTAATGACGATAACGCAAAAGAAACGCTTAATACGTATTCGGACGAGCTTGGTAAAAAAATAGGCGAGGAGCTTTTGACGCCGACAAAAATTTATGTCAAACCGTTATTGAAGCTGATTGACGAGATCGGTATAAATACGGTTTCGCATATAACAGGTGGTGGCTTTATTGAAAATGTGCCGAGAATGCTGCCCGACGGTTTGAAGGCTGTCATTAAAAAAGGTACATGGGATATTCTGCCGATTTTTAAGCTTATGCAGAAAAAGGCGGATATTCCCGAGCGTGATATGTACAACACGTTTAATATGGGTATCGGAATGATTGTGGCAGTTGACGCGGATAAGTCGGAGGCGGCCGTAAAGTGCCTTGAAGCCTCAGGCGAAAAGGCATATATTCTCGGAACGCTTGAAAAAGGTGAAAAAGGTGTGGAAATAGTGGATACTGCGACAGGCGAGGTTATAAAGTAATGAAAAGAATAGGTGTACTAATTTCGGGCGGCGGCACGAATTTACAGGCGCTTATTGACGCGCAGGGAAGTGTGTTAAAATCGGGTAAAATCGTATGCGTGTGCTCAAACAGCGCGAATGCGTACGGATTGGAGCGCGCAAAAAAAGCGGATATTCCGACTAAGGTTATACGCAAAAAGGCGGACTGCGGCGGTGACATAGACGAGTTCAGCCGCCAAATTTGCGCTTATATGAAGGAGATGCGGGTTGATATTATCGTGCTTGCGGGCTTTATGGCGATATTCGGCGGCGAGCTTTTAAAGGAATATGCCGACAGAATTATTAATATCCATCCGTCGCTTATTCCGTCATTTTGCGGTGAGGGTATGTACGGATTAAAACCGCATATGGCGGCTCTTGAATACGGCGTTAAGGTCACAGGCGCGACTGTGCATCTGGTAAATGAGGTTGTGGACGGCGGCAGAATTCTGATGCAGAAAGCTGTGTATATTGAGGACGGCGACACGCCCGAGGTTTTACAGAAACGCGTAATGGAGCAGGCGGAATGGATTATACTGCCTCAGGCTGTGGAAATGGTATGCTCGGCTGATTAAATTTGTTTGTATCATTATTTTTTGACGCGGGCATATATACACATATGGCATATTGTCTGAAAAGCGGTAATATAAGGAGCGGCTTGTCTGAAACTTATATAGCGGCAGGGATAAAATTTTAAGCCTTTGAATTTTAGGAGGAAATATAATGAAAAAAATTGATATTTATGAGGAGTTAAAGCAGAATGCGTATCCGGGAAGAGGTATTGTAATCGGCAAAAGCGCGGACGGAAAAAGCGCGGTGACTGCGTATTTTATCATGGGCAGAAGCGTAAACAGCCGCAACCGTGTGTTTGTTGAGGACGGCGACGGTATACGTACCCAAGCTCACGATCCGTCAAAGCTGTCGGATCCGCATCTGATTATTTACGCGCCTGTACGTGTACTGGGGAATAAAACTATTGTTACAAACGGCGACCAGACAGATACTATTTACGAGCTTATGGATCAGCAGATGACGTTTGAGCAGTCACTTCGCACGCGTGAGTTTGAGGATGACGCTCCAAACTACACACCGAGAATTTCAGGTATTATAAAGGCGGAGGACGGTGGTTTTCATTATGCGATGTCGATTTTAAAGAGCGCCAACGGAAATCCCGACTCGTGTCAGAGATATACATTCTCATATAAAAATCCTGTCTCAGGCGAGGGACATTTTATTCATACCTATATGGGTGACGGAAATCCGCTGCCATCGTTTGAGGGCGAGCCGAAGCTAATCGGTATACCAAATAATATTGACGAGTTTACAGACAGTTTGTGGAACGCGCTTAATGAGGATAATAAGGTGTCGCTGTTCGTTAGATTTATTGATCTGGAAACAGGCAAAGTGAAATCAAGAATTGTAAACAAGAATGTATTATAATTTATGAATAAAATAAAACAGATTACTTTAATTATAATTATATTAAAAGTTTACAAGAACTAATAGGGAAGGAATGATATTATGGCTAATTATAGTATGTGCGGAATAGATTGTGATATATGTAAATACAGAGAAGAGCAGAATTGCGGCGGCTGCAAAGCCTGCGAGGGTAAAATTTTCTGGGGTGAATGCGATTTGTACAAATGCTCCAGCGTCAAACAGCTTGAACATTGCGGAAAATGCGGTGATTTTCCTTGTGATAAGCTTAAGGAATGGGCAAAAAAAGACAATCCTGAACGTATAGATAATCTGAAGAATTTGATATAAAAATGAAAGGGACGATAAAAATGAATGAAATGCAATTAAAATACGGCTGTAATCCAAATCAAAAGCCGTCGAGAGTGTTTATGGAGAACGGGGATTTGCCGTTTGAGGTGATCTGCGGAAAGCCGGGATACATAAATCTGCTTGACGCGCTTAACGGCTGGCAGCTGGTAAAGGAGCTGAAAAAGGCGACAGGACTTCCGGCGGCAACGTCATTCAAGCATGTTTCGCCTGCCGGCGCGGCGGTTGGACTGCCTTTATCCGACACGCTTAAAAAGATTTATTTTGTTGACGATACAGAGCTTACGCCTCTTGCCAACGCCTACGCCCGCGCAAGAGGAGCGGACAGAATGTCATCGTTTGGTGATTTTATCGCCCTTTCAGACGAGTGTGACAAGGCGACCGCGCTGTTAATTAAGAAAGAGGTTTCAGACGGCGTAATCGCTCCGGGTTACAGCGACGAGGCTCTTGAAATTTTAAAAGCGAAGAAAAAAGGTAATTACAACATTATTAAAATAGACGAAAGTTATACTCCCGCGGAAATTGAGCGCAAGCAGGTTTTCGGCGTGACATTTGAGCAGGGCAGAAATGATCTTAACATTAATGACGAGTTGTTATCTGAGGTTGTGACAGATAATAAGACTTTATCAGATACGGCAAAGCGTGATCTTAAAATTGCGCTTATCACATTAAAGTACACACAGTCAAACTCAGTTTGCTATGTAAAAGACGGACAGGCTATCGGTATCGGTGCGGGACAGCAGTCGAGAATACACTGTACGCGTCTTGCGGGAAACAAGGCGGATATATGGTGGCTTCGTCAGGCTCCGCAGGTGCTTAATCTGCAATTTGCGGACGGTATAAAACGCGCTGACAGAGATAATGCGATTGACGTGTATATTTCGGATGAATATATGGATGTGCTTGCTGATGGTGTGTGGGAAAAGACCTTTAAGGTTAAGCCGCCTGTATTTACCAAAGAGGAGCAAAGAGCGTGGCTCGATAAGAATACTGATGTTGCTCTCGGTTCAGACGCGTTTTTCCCGTTTGGCGATAATATAGAAAGAGCGAAAAAATCAGGGGTTACAGTAATCGCGCAGCCCGGCGGTTCGATCCGCGACGATAATGTGATTGATACCTGCAATAAGTACAATATGGCTATGGCGTTTACAGGTATACGTCTTTTCCATCATTAATACAAAAATTATAATCAGCTCCATATGCGCTTTAAAGCAATGGACTGTATACTGCATCTATTGTGTTTTGGCGCATATGAAACTAATTATGTGATTTTGGAAGAGTTAATGGTTATTGTATCGAGAGGAGCAAAGTATGAAACGTAATGACTACATATCATGGGACGAATATTTTATGGGTATAGCGCTTTTGTCGGCTCAAAGATCCAAGGATTTAAATACACAGGTAGGCGCCTGCATTGTCAGCAATGAGAATAAGATTTTGTCCCTCGGCTATAACGGTATGCCGATAGGCTGCAATGACGATTTCATGCCGTGGGACCGCGTGGCGGATGATCCTGTAGACACAAAATATATGTACGTATGCCATGCTGAGCTGAACGCGATTTTAAACAGAAGTTCAGGCTCGCTTGACGGCGCGAAGCTGTATGTCACGCTCTTTCCGTGCAATGAATGCGCGAAGGCGATTATTCAGTCAGGCATACGGGAAATAGTGTATATGTCGGATAAATACGCTGATTCGTCAGAAACGATAGCGTCAAAAAGAATGTTTGATATGGTCGGGGCAAAGTATCGCCGTTACGAGCCTACGGGCAGAATGCTGAATATTGAACTGTAAAAACAATGCGGACTGTTTTGAACAGTCCGTTTTGATAATTTAATAAATGAGGAACAGATATGAATAAAAAAACAGTGTCAAAAGTAAATTTGTTTTTTTCGGGACTGGTTTCACGTATGGAGGAAAACAGGGATTTTTTCACGGATATAACTATAAATTTTAAATCGGGAACAAAAATCTTTCCCGCGAAAATATCATATGACGGTTATGTAACTTTTGATTATCAGGCGGTGAAGCGTCAGGTGCAAACAGGAGAGTTATGGGATATACTGTCAGATGAGCTTCTCAAATATGATGAGGCGCAGATAATTTACAGCGAGCGCGGCGCGAGGATAGTGGTTGAAGCAAGTGATAAAAAGGTCAATATGCGTCATGAGGATACTGCCGCCCAGGTAAATAAAACAAGCGTTGTGCAGACAGGACGCGAATATGTGGTAAATCCCGCGCTTGCAAAGGACTTGCTTACGGAAATCGGTATACTCGCTCAGAACGGTAAAATCAAAAATGACAAAATCCGTAAATATAATCAGATTGATTATTTTGTCGAGCTTATGAAAGGGGTACTTAAGGAAATAGGCGAGAGAGACGAATATGTTATACTGGACGCGGCCTGCGGAAAAAGCTATCTTTCATTTGTTCTTAATTTCTATATGAGAGAAATACTTAAAAAGAAATGTCATTTTATCGGTGTTGATTATTCGCCTGTTGTTATCGACGCGTCAAAGCGGATGTCGAAAAATCTCGGTTACAATAATATGGAATTTATACGGGCTGATCTGACGGAATACACGCCGTCAGCGCGTCCTGACATAGTTGTGTCGCTGCACGCGTGCGATACCGCTACAGATATGGCGCTTAGTTTGGGTATACGCTCCAAGTCCCGCGCGATAGTGTCCGTGCCGTGCTGTCACAAGGATATATTGAAGCAGTATTCATATGAGCCTTTTGAGGCGATTACAAAGCATGGCATTTTAAAGGCGCGTCTTGCGGACACATTGACGGACGGAATACGCGCGGCGTATCTTGAAAGCGTAGGCTATAAGGTAAGTATGATCGAGTATATATCACCGCTTGAAACGCCTAAAAATATTATGATAAGAGCGGTTTATACAGGAAACAGAAACGAAAAATCCGCAAAGGATTATGAGAATTTAAAGCAAGTGCTTAATGTTAAGCCTGCTGTTGAGAGATTTTCGGAGGGAAAACAATTATGAAAAAGCTGTTTTGCAATAATACGTTAAGACTTGTTATTTTGCTGATAGTATTCACAGCGGCGGGGTTATTCTGCTGGAGCTATATAGACGCCGCGCACGGTATTCGTGTCAGAGAAATATGGTACGGCTTTGTAATCGGCGTATCGCTGATACTGATTGTGCTTTTCAGAAAAAGCGTTTCCTTAAAGGACGTGTTAATCGGTCTTTTATTCGGACTGATGTGCGTTCCGCGCGCATTGCCCAAATATCCGTCAGCAACAACTGTGTATATGCTTGGCGTATATTTTGATAAAGCGTACATACCTTTTATCATGTCGGTTATTCCGGCTTACATAGCGTCGATGGCGGTATTCAAAAACAGTGATAACAAGATATATCTGTTTAAAAACGGCAGAAAGCATGTGCTGTTAAAAACCGTGCTGTGGATTGTTATAGCGGGAGGAATACTTGCCGCATTGGAATGTATCAGAGGTATAGCGACTGATGTACGTCCTGTGTTTAATTTCAGCACGACAGCTGTCGCAGTCGGGCTTGAAACAGGCTTTTTCGAGGAAGTGTTTTTCAGAATGTTTTTATTTGCTCTGTGCGTCTTTGTAACGCGCGGCGCAAAGCTGACAAGACTGCAAAGCATATTGTGCTATCTGATTATGCTTATTCCGCATACACTCGCGCATTTTTCACCGCAGTGGATTGTATATAAACCGCTTGTGGTATTGATTATGGCAGTGAAGATGCTGCCGATGGCGATAGCGCAGCGCAGGAATAATCTTGCCTCATCAGTAGGAATACACGCGCTGTCCAATACAGTGATATTTATAGTATTGGGCGTAGTTCAGACCATATAAAATATAAGGAGAATAGCTATGGATTTTGAAGAAAAAACAATATCAACGGAGAGTATTTATGACGGAAGAATAATAAAAGTCCGCAAGGAAATGGTAGAGACGCCCGACGGTAAAATCGCCGACCGCGAGCTTATCGCGCACTCGGGCGGCGTCGGCGTTATCGCTGTCGACGAAAACCGCCGTGTGTTCATGGTGGAGCAATACAGAATAGCCGCGCGGTCAATGATGCTTGAAATTCCAGCGGGAAAGCTGGAATACGGCGAGGATCCTCTGGAGTGCGGAAAGCGCGAACTTGTCGAGGAAACGGGGTATAAGGGCGGTAAGTTTACGCATCTCGGCGAATACTACGCAACGCCCGGTTACTGTGAGGAAAAACTAAATATCTATCTTGCGGAAGGGCTGAATTTTGTCGGTCAGCATCTTGACGACGGAGAGTTTCTGAATGTAAAAAAATATGATCTTGACGAGTTATATCAGATGGTTATGGATAATAAAATCTACGATGCTAAAACAGCAATCGCAATTTTAAAGGCAAAGGCAATATTGGGATAAGAGTGAAATTGTATGTGCGCGTCTTGACATGAAGTGTGATTTTTTATATAATAATAAGATAGAATTAAAAACAAAACGAAGGAGAATATTTAGATATGAGACCAATGGGCGTAAATGAAATTCGTGAGAAATTTCTTAGCTTTTTTGAAACAAAAAATTGTTTAAGGCTTGGCAGTTTTCCGCTTATACCGAAAAACGACGCCAGCCTGCTGCTTATAAATTCAGGTATGGCGCCGATGAAACCGTGGTTCCAGAACCCTGAGACGGCGCCGCGCAGACGCGTTACGACATGTCAGAAGTGTATCAGAACGGGTGATATTGAGAATGTGGGCAAAACTGCGCGCCATGGAACTTATTTTGAGATGCTCGGAAACTTTTCCTTCGGAGATTATTTTAAGCATGAGGCCACAGCGTGGGCGTGGGAGTTCTTTACAAAGGTTATGGAAATACCTGCTGACCGTCTCTGGATTTCCGTTTATGAGGATGATGAGGAAGCGAGAAACATATGGATAAACGAGGTCGGAATTGATCCTTCGCATATTGTGAAGCTGGGTAAGGACGATAATTTCTGGGAGCACGGAACAGGCCCGTGCGGCCCTTGCAGTGAGATTTATTATGACCGCGGCGAGGAATACGGCTGCGATAGCCCGACATGCGGAGTGGGCTGTGACTGTGACCGTTTTATGGAGGTCTGGAACCTTGTGTTCACACAGTTTGACAAGGACGAGGACGGTAATTACAATCCTCTGCCTAATCCGAATATTGATACGGGTATGGGTCTTGAAAGACTTGCGGTTGTTATGCAGGGAGTGGATAATCTTTTTGAGGTTGATACTGTACAGGATGTCATAAAGCATATATGCAAAATTGCGGGTATTAAGTATAAGAGCGACGAGAAAAAGGACGTTTCTCTTCGTGTTATCGCCGACCATATAAGGAGTACCGTTATGATGGTGTCTGACGGTGTTATTCCGTCAAACGAGGGCAGAGGCTATGTTCTGCGCCGTCTTTTAAGACGCGCCGCGAGACACGGAAAATTGCTTAATATAGACAGACAGTTTCTTTTTGAGGTTGCGGATACGGTTATAAACTGCTCAAAGGAAGCATATCCCGAGCTTGATGAAAAGCGCGACTATATAAAGAGAATAATACAGAAGGAAGAAGAACGTTTTGACGCGACAATAGACAACGGGCTTGTTGTGCTTGGCGGATATATTGACGATGCGAAAAAAGCTGACAGAGACTCTCTTACAGGTGAAGAAGCTTTCAAGCTTCACGATACCTATGGTTTCCCTCTCGATCTGACAATAGAAATGGCGCAGGAACAGGGTTTAAAAGTGGATGTGGACGGTTTTAACTCCGCAATGCGGAAACAGAAGGAGACCGCCCGCAAAGCGAGAGCCGAGGGTTCAAGCTGGGACGGTGACGAGGTTTACGAGTTTGAAAACGCCGAGCCGACAGTTTTTGTGGGTTATGACACGCTTGTTACGGAAGCAAAGGTTGTCGGAATAGTTCTGGAAGGCGAGGGCATTGCTGATACGATAGCCGACAGTCAGCACGGATTTATTGTGACGGACAAGACATCATTTTACGCTGAAATGGGCGGACAGACAGGCGACCGCGGTGAGATTGCTTTGAACGGCAAGGCCGTTGCCGCGGTTGTGAATACGACAAAAACCGCTGACGGATATTATATGCACGAGGTAAATATGAACGGCGGAATATTAAGTGCGGGAGATACTGTCATGCTGACAGTTGATAAAGCCCGAAGAACAGATATCTGCCGTAATCATACTGCAACTCACATATTAGATAAAGCGTTGAGAGACGTATTAGGTTCGCATGTCGCTCAGGCGGGGTCGCTCGTAGAAGACGGCAGACTGCGTTTTGATTTCTCGCATTTTGAGGCTATGACGGCTGAGCAGATAAAGGAAACGGAAAGAATAGTAAATCAAAAAATCCTTGAAAGTATTGATGTGACCGTTCAGGAGCTTCCGATTGAAGAAGCGAAGAAGATTGGAGCGATCGCTTTGTTCGGTGAAAAGTACGGAGATGTTGTAAGGGTTGTTTCCGTGGGTGACTACAGTATTGAGTTCTGCGGCGGTACTCATCTTACGAACACGTCGCAGTGCGGATTGTTTAAGATAATTTCAGAGGGCGGTGTTGCCGCGGGCGTGAGACGTATTGAAGCCGTAACAGGTAAGGGTGTGCTTGAATATATCGAAAACAATGATAAACTGATTGTAAACACTGCCGCCGCTCTTAAAACAAACCAGATACATGAGATTGACAAGAAGGCGGAAAGCCTGTTTACGCAGAACAGGGAGCTTGAAAAGCAGATCGACGGTTTTAAGGAAAAGATGGCCGCGGCAAAGGCAAGCAACATTATGGCCGGAATAAAGCATATAGGAGATATCAATCTGCTGACGGCGCAGGTAGACGGCATGGGAGCGGACGAGATGAAGTCCATGGCCGATAAGGTTAAGGCGGAGGTGCCTAACAGTGTGGCCGTTATGGGGGCGCTGACGGACGGTAAGATTACATTTGTTGCTATGGCATCCAAAGACGCTGTTAAAATGGGTGTACACTGCGGTAATATTATTAAGGAAATAACCGCAATCGCCGGCGGACGAGGCGGCGGTAAGCCGGATATGGCGCAGGGCGGCGGCGCGGAAGCTAACAAGATAGACGACGCGCTTGCAAGAGTTGACGAGATAGTAGAGGCTCAGACGAAATAAAAGGGAAAAGGGCTGTCACAGGCAGCCCTTTTATGTATTTGAGTCGCATCAAAACCGAGCGGACAACACATAAAAAATGCGCTGTCTGTATTACAGAGCAACGCATAAAAAAACACGAGGCTCTGATTTATTGCTAAATAAAATCTAAAATACCGAAAAAACATTATATTTGTTTTGCGAGTAAAAAGCCTGCGTTTTTTGTCAAAACAAAAAAACTCAGCGTAACAAATATAAATTTATCAATATTAAGATTTTATTTAGCAGTTAAATTATACCATATTATTGCTTAATTTGTCAATATATTAAATAAACGTAGGGAGGAAAAACAATGGACTGCTTATTCTGTAAAATTATCGGCGGTGAAATTCCGTCAACAAAAGTATATGAGGACGATATGCTTCTCGCGTTCCGTGACATCAATCCTCAGGCGCCGGAGCACATAGTGATTGTGCCGAAAACGCACATCAGGAGCGCAAATGAGATAAATTCCGATAATGTGAAATATATTTCGGCAATCTGGGAGAAAATCCCTCAGATTGCGGCTGATCTGGGCTTTGCCGAAAACGGTTACCGAGTTATAAACAACTGCGGTCATGACGGCGGTCAGACAGTGGAGCATTTACATTTTCATCTGCTTGGAGGAAAAACCTTTACGGATTTTTAATACTAAATTAAAAGACGGCTTAAGCCGTCTTTTTAAATTCTGTCAGAGGTTATTTTATTGTTAATTACACGTGGCTTTTCTTTAAATATTTTTCTTTTGTCGCCATTCCTCCCCGTATGTGGCGCTCGGCCTTGTTTTGTTCAAGTACCGCCTGCGCTTCCTTGTATAGTGAGGGATTTATCTTTGATAGACGCTCATGCACGTCTTTATGTACGGTAGATTTACTGATATTAAAAACTCTGGCTGTTTTGCGGACTGTGGCATTATTGTCAATAATGTACTGTGCCAATTCTATTGCCCGCTTTTCAATATAATCCTTCATTCTCCCACCGACCTTTCTGTAAGACATATATATGTGTTACATGACGGAATTATGAGATGAAAATTTGTAATTGATAGCGGATAAAAAAACAGGCATATCGCATTTTTAAAGCGATATGCCTGTAAGTATACATTTACAGAAGCTTTTGCAGTCTTTCGTTTACAGCAAGAAGAAATTCTTCCGTATCAACCTTTTGCTTGTTGGGAAGCGTTGAAAGCGCGGCGAGATCGCCTGTCATAACGCCGTCCTCAATTGTTTGTACAGTCGCTTTTTCAAGACTGTCCGCAAAGCTTACAAGCTCCGGCAGCTCGTCGAACTCGCCTCTTTTGCGCAGAGCGCCTGTCCATGCGAACAGAGTAGCGACAGAGTTTGTGGAAGTCTTTTCGCCCTTGAGATGCTTATAGTAATGACGCTGAACCGTTCCGTGCGCCGCCTCGTATTCATACACGCCGTCGGGAGATACAAGCACCGACGTCATCATTGCGAGCGAGCCGTAGGCCGTGGCTACC
>CAJTPP010000015.1:43305-48795 GCA_910578235.1 uncultured Clostridia bacterium
ACATCACATCACCGTCATAGTTTTTGCATGCCCAGATATAACCGCCCTCCGAGCGTATAACTCTTGCGACAGCATCGTCAATAAGCGTGTAAAAATACTCAATACCTGCCGCGTCAAATTTCTCCTTGTATTCGCTGTCAAAAATCTCCTGGAAAATGTCCTTGAAGCGGTGGTCATATTTCTTTGAAATAGTGTCCTTTGTCGCAAACCAAATGTCTTTTTTCATATCCAGCGCGTAGTTAAAACACGCTCTCGCAAAGCTGGCGACAGACTCGTCTCTGTTGTGCACGCCCTGAATGATACCGTCCTCGTTTGCAAAATCGTATATAAGCTCGCGTATTTCACTGCCGTCGGCCGCCGTTGTTACAAGCTCCGCCTTGCTGCCTTTCTTTACCTGCATTTCGACATTTTTGTAAATATCTCCGTATGCGTGACGAGCGATAGTGATAGGCTTTGTCCATGTCGGAATGTACGGCGTAATGCCCTTAACAAGAATAGGAGTGCGGAAAACCGTGCCGTCAAGCATGGCGCGGATAGTTCCGTTCGGAGACTTCCACATTTCTTTAAGATCATATTCCGTCATTCTTGCCGCGTTTGGTGTTATTGTAGCGCACTTTACAGCCACGCCGTATTTTTTGGTGGCGTTAGCGCTGTCAACTGTAACCTGATCGTTTGTTTCGTTTCTGTATTCAAGACCGAGGTCATAATATTCCGTTTTAAGGTCTATGTAAGGTATGAGAAGAATATCTTTAATCATCTTCCATATAATTCTTGTCATTTCGTCGCCGTCCATTTCGACAAGCGGCGTCTTCATCTGGATTTTAGCCATTATTAATTCATCCTTTCATATTAAAACAGGGAGCCGCGTATAAGCCCCCTTACTTATTTAATATATTAGCACATATTTCCCATAATGTCAATGTTCAATTTGATAAAACACACAAATACGATATATTTTTCATATTTCTATTGAAAAACACACAAAATATGATATAATAATAGTACCACAATTTTTACTGCTGTATAATTATTATATAGCGCTGCTTTTTTAATACTTAAATTTGGATATTCTGTTTAGAATATTCTGTTTTGGCATACAATATAAAGGTTGTGTTTGTAAAAATGCAGGCTTTGTATATTGAAATACTTTGTATTGTATGTTTTATTTGCAGTGTTTCATATTAGCAGTAAAAATGTGTGGTAACATTAAATCTAAGCCGCGTTTTTGTGCGTGGCTTATGATAAGCCACGCATTTTTTAATGCACGAGATTAAGGAGGTTAACCTATGAAAAAAATTGTTACACTATTCACAACGCTTTGTATTGTTTTGTCAATGTTTGGAGTATTTACCGTGTTTGCCGATACTGCGCCGTCACCCTTACCGACCGCTAAGCCTGTGGATACTTCGCAGGGGATTATCGTAACCAAAAGACTTGACAATTTTTACGACGGTTTTCTGCGTACAGACTGTCCCGTAACTCTAAAGGCGAGGTTTAACAGCTATGCGTTTCCCAACGACAATTTTACAGACGAAAACGAATTTGTAAAGGAGGCGTGGTTAAGAGTGGATTTGCTTGATGCGGACGCGGATTTACGGCAGGTATACAGTGAAAATATGGGCAGAGAAAGAGTAATAAATCCGAGAACTTACGGAAACAACGGTATATACCAGGCGGGCTGGGACAGCTTTCAAAAAAGGGATTTCGTCACCTTTGAAATGGACGTTACAATAAACGGCACCTATCTCTTCTGCGGCTGGGTATCGGACAGTGAAATCCCCGAATACATAGAACGTGCGGACGTTACGGAGGCAGAAACCGAGCGTCCTATACCTTATGTTACGGCAGTGGAACGCGACGGCGAATACGCGGGAATTATAACTGTAAAGGATATTGAGTGCGGGAAGGGTACGAGCCTGAAAAAATACACTCTTACGGGGCATAAAGTCACGCCTCCAGGTTCATTTCACAACTATCCGTATAACGAGCGATACGACGAGGTGACAGAAGACGAATGTCAATACTATGTAAACGCCGGCCTGCTTGTCGCAAGCAGGGAATATGCGGACGGCGATACCTTTGAAGAAGCGCAATATCCTGTTAAAACATCAGGTACATACATTTTATTTACAGAAGATTCCGATGGTAAATATTCTCGCACAGAGCTGATAATTAAAAGCAGTCCCAAGCCAACCACAACACCAACTGCGATACCAAAGCCAACCGCAAAGCCGGCTGCCATACCGACTATATCACCAACTCCCACTCCAACAATTCCTCCTATTGAGGTTATAGTTGCACCGCCGGTAGCGAATGTAGAAAGCGGTACTGTTCCGTATGGAACAAAAGTGACTTTCACTCCGTCAGGAGCGCATGTTGCTTATTCCATAAACGGTGGCAATTTTAAATATGAATATTCTGATGTTACTCTTACAATAAAAGAAGATGTGACTGTCACCGTAAAATCATGGATGGATTACTTATCTCCTAATACTTCTTATCTGATAGGTGAAGCGACATATTCTTATACCGTTGACAAAGAAACGATACCTATATATCCCTATCAAATTACAGGCTTACGGTTTACGGACATGAGCGGAAACAAAATAATCTTACCCGAGACAAACAAGAGCTTTATTGTTGAAACGGATATTGTAAAAACAGAGGAACGCAGCGAAAAAGATTATTTCTTTGTTGCTGTCTATGACGAAAGCGGAGCGTTAACGAGTCTTGATTACGTCAAAGCAAAATTTACGGTCGACGGCGAATGCTCGTTCGGATTTAATATCCCCGCGCAGAAAAAAGCTGTCGGAAGTGTGAAAGCGTTTGCATGGAATACATTTAATTCAATGGAACCGTTAGCGGAAACAAAAACAATTTCATTTACGGAATAATAAATTATATACGTATCATATACGCGGCATATTGCAGATTATAATGCAATATGCCGTTTTATAATAAATTTTCTAAATTGGACATATCGGACAAATTTGCGCATATACATATAACATATATTTTGGACAAAAGGAGGAAAAGTAAAAGTGGAGGAGTACAATATTTACAATGATATAGCGCAGAGGAGTCAGGGTGACGTCTATATCGGTGTAGTCGGTCCGGTACGAACGGGAAAGTCTACGTTTATAAAGAAGTTTATGGATTTGCTTGTAATACCGAATATAGAAAATGCATATCAGGCGGAAAGAGCGAGAGATGAGCTTCCCCAGTCGGCCGCGGGAAGAACAATCATGACTACGGAGCCGAAATTTATACCAAACGAGGCGGTTGAAATATCTCTCGGCGATAACGCGCATCTTAAAGTCAGAATGATAGACTGTGTAGGTTATATAGTTGACAGCTCGCTCGGTTATATTGAGGGCGACGCGCCGAGAATGGTGACTACGCCGTGGTTCGATTATCCTATAGCTTTTAACGAGGCGGCGGAAATAGGCACAAAAAAGGTTATAACAGAGCACTCCACAATCGGTCTTGTGGTGACTACAGACGGAAGCATTACGGAAATTGACCGCGAGGATTATGTGGACGCGGAGAACAGAGTAATAAATGAGCTTAAAGCGATAAACAAGCCGTTTATCGTACTGCTGAACTCGGTAGATCCTGAATCGGCAAACTGTGTTCAGATCAAAAGAGAGTTGGAAGAAAAGCATAAAGTCCCTGTTGTGGCGGTAAACTGCGAAACGCTCGGAGCGGATGATATACATGATATTATCGAGGCGGTGCTGTTTGAGTTCCCGCTTAAGGAGATCAATATTCAGATACCCGACTGGATCGAGGAGCTTGATAACGAGCACTGGCTTAAAAAGGATATTTACGAGTCTGTTATAGGCAAAATAGAAAGCGTAAACCGTATACGCGACGTGCATACTCTTTCAGAGGGAATAGATCAGTGCGAGTTTGTAAAGCGTTCCTATATCGAGGGAATGGATCTGGGAGACGGCACTGTGAAAATGTGTATGGAGCTTCCCCAGTCATTGTTCTACAAAATTCTCGGAGAAATGTCCGGTTTTGAGATCGACGGCGAGCATCAGCTTATGACTCTTATGTCCTCTCTTGCGGATATGAAGTCGGAGTATGACAAGATATCTTTCGCGCTGCACGAGGTAATGGAAAACGGCTATGGTATTGTCTCGCCGACTACTGACGAATTGACGCTTGACGAGCCTAAGATAGTGAAGCAGGGCGGTAAATTCGGAGTGAAGCTGAAGGCTTCCGCGCCGTCTATACATATGATACGCGCCGATATTGAAACGGAGGTAAGTCCTATTGTCGGAACAGAGAAGCAGTCGGAGGAGCTTGTTCATTATCTTCTGTCCGAATTTGAGGCCGATCCGGCAAAGATATGGCAGTCAAATATTTTCGGCAAATCGCTGTATGAACTGGTGAACGAGGGACTTAACAATAAGCTGTCGCGTATGCCCGAGTCGGCAAGAATGAAGCTGAAAGAAACGCTTCAGAGGATAATTAATGACGGAAGTAACGGTCTTATCTGTATAATATTGTAGTTTTTGTTCGGTGTGGGGAGGAGCTGCAATGTTAAAAAAGATATTTATTCTTGGAATGATAGTAGTATGCCTGTGCGGATGCGATATGCGGCGTGTCCGCACTGAGCGGGGTATAAAGGAGTATGAAACTGATTTTTCCTCGGTGAATGCTGAGATTATACAGTTTTCGGGAATGAAAAATACTGAGTTTGAACAGAGTATTAACGCTGATATTGAAAAGGATATTAACAGCGAGCTTGTCGCGTTTGACAGCGCGGCAACCGAAAACTGCGACAATGTGCGTATGGGAAACAAATGCGTGCTTAATATAAGCTGGGAGGAAGAATATAACGACAATGACTTCATAAGTGTTGTAGAGGAAAAGTATATATATACGGGCGGAGCGCACGGGACAACGGTGCGTATACCGAAAAATATTGATGTGTCCGGCGGGAAGGTTATTAAGCTGTCGGAGCTTTTTATTGACGACGGATATATATCCACGCTCAACAGAATGATTAACGCGCGTATGACGGAGCACAGCGAGGAATACAAGGATCTATGGGCGAAGCCTGAAATAAAGGAGTCGCACCAGACGGATTTTTATATAGATGACGATGATCTTGTGATATTCTTCCAGCCGTATGATTTATCGTATTACGCGAGAGGATTTGTGGAGTTTCCTCTGCCGCTTGACGATTTGAGCGGATATATGAAGGAAGAATACAGACGTTTAACAATATGAAAAAAACTGCCGTTTAAACCGCGGCAGTTTTTAATTGGGGGAGGTATCACAGTCATATGCTGTGATACTATTTATATGAACAGCAGTTTTATATAAAAACGGCCGGTTCATTTTGGGGGGGTACCCTTGCCTTTGGGGAAGGCAAGGGCATATGAAAAAAAGGATGGTATCGGCTGTAAAAAACAGCCTCTCAATTAAAACTGAATAGCTTAGTTATTATCCTCACTGTTTTCTGACAGGCGAACC
>CAJTPP010000016.1:0-4854 GCA_910578235.1 uncultured Clostridia bacterium
GTCTCTGCTTCTGTCCGCCCGAAAGATTATTTCCGCCCTGTGATATATGTGTGTCAAAGCCTTTTTCAAGACGGTCAATAAACTCCGTCGCCTGAGCGGTGTCAGCCGCCGCGCGCATTTCCTCCGCCGTCGCGTCCGCCTTGGCCATACGCATATTTTCCGCTATCGTACCTGAAAACAGCGCGGCACGCTGCTGCACTATCGCCACGGCGGAGCGGAGCGTGTCCTCATTATATTCGCGTATATCCACACTGCCTATACGTACTTGTCCTTCCGTCGCGTCATAAAAACGCGGAATAAGGCCGGCAAGCGTTGACTTGCCCGAGCCTGTACCGCCGATAATTCCGAACGTTTCGCCCGTTTTGATTGTAAGATTTATATTGTCTATAGCGGGAACCTTACTGCTGCCATAGGTAAGAGACACATTGTCAAACTCCACCGCGTTCACTGACTGCGGCACAGATTTTCTTTCGCCGTACTTAATATCCGGCTCGCACGCAAGCACCTCGCTAACACGCAGAGAGGAAGCGTAGGCTTTTGTATAAAGCACCACAAGGTTCGCGACAACTATCATAGCGTTCAAAATCTGCGTGATATAGTTAATAAACGCTATAACCTCTCCCTGTGTGAGATGGCCTGTATTTACACGCACACCGCCGAAATAAATTACGGCGAGCGCGGCAAAATTCATTATAATAGTTGTGGCGGGATTTGTTAGCGCGGCAATTCTTCCCACGCGTATTGCCGTGTCGGCATAATCTTTATTTTTATCTCTGAAGCGTTCCTTTTCACGCCTGACTCCCGCAAACGCGCGGATTACCCGCACGCCCGAAAGATTTTCACGCAGTACCAATGTCAGCAAATCCAGCTTTTTCTGAACTAAGCTGTACAGCGGCACCGCCTTAAACATAACAAGAAACAGTACAAAAATAAATAACGGTATAACAAGCATAAATATAACCGACAATTTAAGATCAATCGCCATCGCCATCACAAGACCGCCTATACACAAAAACGGCGCTCGGATTACAAGCCTGATAAGCATTGCCACAGCAGACTGAAGCTGATTGACGTCGCCTGTCACCCTGTTTATAAGCGACGGGATACCGAAACGGTCAAGCTGTGTGAATGAAAGCGCGCTTATTTTTTTGAACATTGCGTTACGCACGTCAGTGCCGAAGCCCTGTGACGCTATAGAAGCGCTATACTGGCATATATACGCGAACAACACGCCGCAGGTAGCAATAATAAACATAATTATGCCCATTCTTATAACGTATGACGAGTCGCCCGCGTTCACACCGTTATCTATTAACAACGCCATAAGCGTTGGAGTCAGGATTTCCAGCACCGCTTCTGACAGCTTAAAAAAAGGGCCTATTGTAAGCTGCAAACGGTACGGTTTTAAAAAAGGAAATAATCGCTTCATTTCTTTGGTAACACCTCTTTTGTTAATTTCTGCTTTTACTATTTTACCACGCTCAGAAAAAATATTCAATAACAGAATATAATTTTTTATTACTCGCCTACATCTATTATGTGAATAGGACGTAATTCCGCATACTGATACGACGAAAGCGGTCTGCAATTCGCGTCACGCGAATTTGCCGCTATCTGTATAGTGGCGGGGGTTCCCTCGCCCGCGTCAATAACTACAGGTGAATGGTCAAAACGTGTAGTTTCATCATTAAATTTAAGCTGCACAATGTCTCCGTCCTGAATTTGAGACAGCGGCACTACCACTGCGCGCGGCCCAGAACCTTTATTGGTCGTCAGAAAACGGTAGAACTCGTCTACCCCTGTCCATGCGGGCGCACGGTCATTCAGTGATATGTAGTACCAGCCGTATACAGGCGTATAATTCATAACACCGCTTCCCGCATACACACACTGCGACGCAAAATTTGTGCAATTGCCGCCGATTTTTGAGAAGTCATAATAAGCGGGATTTCGGCCGTATGCCCATTTGCGCGCATACGAAACCGCCGCCGCTCTGTTATACTCCATAAATATCATCCCTTTCTTTATATTCTCTCTATATAATATGGGAATATATTTTTTATGTTAAATTCCTGTATCGGAATAAATTTCTTGCAACATTTTCATAGACATAATACACTTTATTTGCTGCTTAGTTAAATATAGGATTTTTATACAATTGATGTTTTTTCTTTACAAAAAATACATATTTTGCTTCGCTTCTTTTCACCGATTGTATGTTAAAAAGTTTAACTAAGCAGCATTGGTTGAAGCTGTGCGTTTTTTACGCGCCGCCAAAGCGGCGCATTTTTTATTGCGTCAAAATACATAAAGCGGAGATGAAATCATTACAAAAAAATAGTTAGCTTTAATGTTATCACACAAAAAGAGGACGCAATTGCGTCCTCTTAATTTTTTCTGTTAAATCAGAATAAGTCCCAGAGCTGTGAAAGCATTGTCGCTGCCTGTGCTCTTGTAGCATTAGCTTTCGGATCAAACTTTACACTGCCGTCATTTTGGTCAATACCGTTGATAATGCCGAGACCGCTTGCGACCGCAACATCCCCTGTCGCCCATGAAGCTATAGCGTCTTTATCCGCAAATTTATCAACTGTTCCCTGAGACGTCAATTCCTTTGACAAAGCCGCTTTTGCTACCATTGAAGCCATCTCTTCTCTGGTAATATTCGTATCCAGATCAGCCTCTGTCGCAACAGCAATATCATCAGCAATAAGATTAGCCGCTTTTGCCGCTGTCACGTATTTAGCAGCCCAGTGACCTTTCTCGTCCTTTGTTTCAAGCTTTAACGCCTGAGCAATAAGAGTCACAAATTCGCCCTTTGTCACTGTATTATCAGGCCTGAAAGTTCCGTCCTCATAACCGTTGATAACACCGGCTTTATTCATCTTTTCGATATATGTCTTACCCCAGTGAGCGCTTATATCCTTAAATATATCAGTAGATACTGACGAACCCGAACCTCCTGCCGGAAGTAATGCTTCATCAAACGCTTTCGGTGTATACTTGTTCGCAACAAGCTTAACATTTGCAGCAGGCTGAGTTGTATACTGTGATCCCTCAATAGCATCATTCATATACCAGCTTACATGCGGCGGCTGGTTATAGCAGTTTGTATCTGTAGCTGATGAGTTTCTGTATATATCATCATGCGCAAGTGTATAGAAGTTATAATCTGTAGCGTATGGCGTCTCAAAAATTCTCAGCGAATAATCATACACCGTGCTTGTAAGCTCAACCTCTACATCCTTACCCCAGTCACCCTTAATTGTCATTGTCTTGCTTGACGGATGCTCGCCTGTTATAGCATAAGATACAATTTCCTCTCTCCAGTCGCCAAACAAATCTGCCTGTAAATTCGGATTACCTTTTGTACTGTTGATTGAGTGCGAGCCTTCACCAACAAATACCTCTTCAAACGTCTTCGCTTCATCATTCCACTTTGTGACAGTAATCTCCTTGCCGGCACCCTTATGATCCTGCAATTCATCCTGCAAATCACCGGTCCAGTAAATTCTGCCGTTCATAGCCGCTTTCAAGTCGGGAAGCTCATTCCCCTTATTATCCCAATAGCCTGATGAACCTGCACCCCACATTACATACCATGTATCCTCGTAACCGATATTTGCTATCATTGCACGGCCCGTATCTTTAATACCGTTATGAATTTGATAATATTCTCCGGTCTTTGCATTTTGAAGCGTAATACCCCACTGATGCTCGGTTTCACTTGCGCCCCCCGCAGCGGCAGCCTTAGAATTCTTAAACATTGTTCTATCTGTAATGAACGGAGAAAGCTTTTCACCGTTTAGCAAAAATGGAGCTCCGCCCGCGGAATAATCCTCATGCGCTTTCATGAACTCAAGTCCCTCTGTCGTCGGATCGAAATCTCCCAGATGCATGGCATCGCCATGTTCCTGGAACGTACACCATAAAATTGATCCGTCATGATCCCATGTCAGAGCGCCGTATAAAATCTCATCTTTACCGTCGCCGTCAACATCACCGGCTTCAATCTGGTGATTACCCTGGCCAATATACTCATTTTTATCGCTGTCAGCCGTATCAAATGACCAATCCATGCTTAATTTCCCGTTTTTAAAGCTATATGCCGCGCAACCTGTACGCCCGTTAGGCGTTGAAATATTTTTACCATAATAATATCCGCGGGCAAATACAGCAGACGGTGATTGTCCGTCAAGATAAGCTATTGTTGAATTATATCTTTCACTTCGGTTACCGAAGTCATCACCAAAACTCAGACTTGCGGCCATGGAGCCTGTAGTATTATTAGGGAAATAATCAATTGTGTCAAGAGCCTTACCGGTCTCTCCGTCAAAGCAGGTTACATACAGTGGTCCCTGAAGATTTTTACCGCCATTCATAGCAGCCCAGCTATTCTCATATGTGTCGCCCTTTGACGCGTCGCCTATCACATTGCCCTGACCGTCAACAGTACCGTCAGCCGTTCTTACCATAACCTCGGCTCTGCCGTCACCGTCAAAGTCAGCTACATTAAGCTGTGTATCATGCTGTCCCGCGCGGATATTATAACCCATGTCAATTCTCCACAGCTGTGTTCCGTCAAGCTTATAGGCATCCATATAAACCTTGCCTGTCTGACCGCCCGAAGCGGCGTCTTTTGCGTCTGACGGATTCCACAGCATTACAATTTCATACTGTCCGTCGCCGTCCAAATCACCGTATGACGAGTCACCAGGTGTATATGAACCCATATACACGCCGTTTCTGTCCATCTGAACAACATCACTGACAGGTGTTTCACCGAGAGGAATGTCAATATAGCCCTTCTCCCAAACGCTTGCGCTGTCAGACATTTTTCCGTCAGCCACTACA
>CAJTPP010000016.1:4864-24789 GCA_910578235.1 uncultured Clostridia bacterium
TCATTAACCGTGCCCGCCGCGTCAACAAAGTTCGTAACCGCGCCCTCATTAATCTTTTCCTTATTTCTGTAAAGAGTAAATACTGTATCAGCAGGTTCCGTTGCAAGTCTTCTCCATGAAACCAGCACTCCGTCTTTTGTCTTTGTAGCGACAACACCTCTGTCCAGATTTTCCATGTTTCTTGTAACCGCACTGCCCGCAAACGCATTTGCGTTTATAGGCACAGCCAATCCGCAAGCCGCGGTCTGCGCAAGAACCAAAGAAAAAATACCCAGCTTTTTCAAGCTTTTCTTTGAATTTTTGAACATTTCGTTATCCTCCCTCTGATATTTAAATACAACCTTTTATGCCGTCAATTTTAAATTAAGCATAGTAATTATTATCTATATCATAACATATTTCACGACAATTTTAAAGTGTTTTTCATAAATTTGATGTATAATTTACAGTGTTTTTTGTTCAAAATGCGATTAGCCGGATAAATTCCGGCCAATCGCATTTTAGTAATAATTATTCAAGAACATACACAACACAGCTTTTTCTTCCAAACGCGGAAGCGTTGGTATCATAACACAAATCTATTTTATTTCCTCTTATAGCGCCGCCCGTATCCTCGGCGCTTGCCACACCGTACGACCACGATCCGTCAGGTGAAGTCACATAAACCTTTGATCCGAGCGGTATAACATTCGGATCAACCGCCACAATTCCGTATCCGAGTGGATTTCCCATAGCTGAAACTGTATAGCCGCCGTTTTCCGACGGCGCCGTAGAATAAGCCGTCGCAGTCATAACAATTTTTTTCTTATACCGATATCCGTTAACCGTTCCCGCATTGTCACTGACATTTGATACTGCTTTCTTCTTCTTGGGAACAGGCGTAGGCACTGCTGTTCCTCTCGCTATAATCTTATTTTTTGCTTCAAGCTCTACCGTCTCGCCTATAATTTCTCTCGCTGCTTCCTGTCCGTCCTGATATGTAACCTTATGTTCAAGCTTTTTAATACCGTCCCAGCCTTCATCAACAATATATTCACTGCCGACAGGCATATCAGCATCATCAACATACTCAACCCCGCGCGGAATTGCTTCGGTTATAGTCTCCTCCGTATGGCTTATCGAAACAAGCTCAATAGTGTCTCCACTTATAAGCGTATCGCCGTTGGACGAAACAACATCATATTCGCCCGGGATATATCCCGCCTCAACAAGAGCGTCGGTTATATCAGCCTTTGTGACCGTAACAACCTCCTCGCGGTCTCCCGTCTTGATCTTGACACGCTTACCACGTTTAATTACAATATCCTCGTTATTTGAAACAGGCTTAAGAGTGGACACATTAAGCCTGTCCTCCGTGCCTACGTCAAGACCGTGTTCCTCAAGAACCTCCTCGACACTTGCCCCGCGCGTACGCACTTTTCTGGACTCGTTTTTCCCTTCAAATTCGTTTATCTCTGTAATGGTTATTTCCTTCGCATAGGCATTGTAAACAGTTCCGGTTACAATTGATGTAAGCACTGAAAACGCCGCGGCTGCGGCTATACACCTTCTGCGTCTCAACTTAAGCTTGGCCTGTCTTCTTTGTTCACGTTTTTCACGCATTTCGATAAGAAGTTCCTGCTTCGTCTTTTCATATGTAGCCATAAAAAGTTAAACTCCTTTCATCACTTATCGCTTAGTATACTACAAAATTGTTACAATGTCAACTTTTTATTACATTTTTATTACAAATTAGTTTCAATTGTTTCATTTTGCGGTATAAAATTGTAAATAATTACTATATATTATAATTTTATTCACATTATTTACAAAATATTACAACTATTTAAAAATGTATATACATTTCTGTAACGGAAATAATAGGTAACAGAAGAAATAAATATGGAGTGATTAACATGAAAGAACTAACAAAAAAAGTAATAATACTTAACAATTTTTCCTCGCCATATGTCAGTCAGGCAATAGTAGTTCTGAAAGACTATAATCCGAAACTGGAGAGCAAGGCCATTGCCGACGCGGAAGCTATAGTAGGAAGGTATATTGAAAAAATGCAAAAAAACAGACAGCCCGTGAGGACTGCCCGTAAAAGAAAACGGCTTGCAAAAATCATTGTATGTCTTGCAATCAGCATAATCTTATGTGCCGTCATTAAATATATAATATAAATTATTTAAAATTAGAGTCAATATAGCTTATATGTTCCTCGTATCTCTTTGCGGACGATGACGACGTGCTGTAACTGAAATCATAATATACAGCTATACCATTGCGCAAAATGCATTTTCTGTGCGTTATGGTGCCGTTATTCTCAAGAGTGATGGCATACCAGTCAGCCCCCGCACGCGAATATGATGCTGTGCCTCCCTGATTTGCATATTCAAGCATCAGATTTTTAGGCTCGCCGCTCTTCCCCTCTTGACGCACTACCATTGTCGCGCCTCCAAGCGAGTCTACTATATTAAGTTTCTCATTACCGTTTACAACATTAGCATGGAAATCTGATGGATACGGACACGATATATTACCTATGGTCAGGACTGAATATCCGCTTTTAACTGACGACGGTGCTTCTGTTGCGTTTACGGAAGCACCCGTACTTTTCGGAGCCACCGTTGCGGTAGTCCCGCTTATATTGCCGTTGCTCGGAAATATGTTATAGCCAATTATCACGCTTACAACTGCCACAAGCAATATTACAACAAAAAACACTAATGCATTGCTCTTTTTCTTTTTGCGCTGCTTATTACGCATCTGCTTTGCTTCTTTTTCAGCAAGGCGTTTTTTACGGTTTAATCTTTCCGCCTTAAGTTCTTCTATTTCCTGATGTCTGGCCGCCTGACTGCTCTGCTTACTTTTCCTTACGGACTGTCCGCAGCGATCACAAAAACGCATTCCTTCTTTCAGGTGCCTGCCGCAATTTTTGCAGTACATTTATACCCCTCCGAAATAAATATATTTTCATTCATCTAATTTATTATACTATATCTTGTGGGTAAATGCAAGGGGATTTCACAATTTTATTACATATAGATTACAGGACGTGTAAAACCCAAGAAATATTTGTAACTTAAATGCAAAAAACTTTTATAACTACACTAGCAAAAAAGAACGGCCAAAGCCGTTCTTTTTATACTCAGTAAACTATTCTGTTGTAGTACCTGTGAGATTTATAAGATGCTCTGTTGCATCTTCTCCTGAGCCATAAACGACCTTAATCTCGCCGAAATCTGTCAGATCAGCAATTGTCGGAACTGCAAACTGAACATAATATTTGCCGTCTGTATCAGCTGTCCACTGAGTAGCCGCAGCCTTGTTGTTTACATAAAGTATAGGTTTTACGTTATCAATTGCATTTGTAACACTAACACTTACAGTCTTTATAACAGTAATACCCAAAGCAGTCTTATCGAAAGTCGGAGCGTTTGCTGTAACCCCTGTTACAGTTGTATCAGTTGTTATTTCCGGAGCACCCTCTGTAACTGCTTCGGACGAGATTGCCGGCGCAATATTTCCAGTTTTTTCAAACAACATATAGTCAACAGCCGGATTACTATCATTTCCCTTTACAAGAATTTTATCTCCCGCCTTAAGAGTAATACCGGTTGCTATCTTTTCAGTTTTAATCTTGTTTATTGACGCACCCGTCAAATCAACAGTTTTAATAAGATTATCTGTCTCTGCGCTACCCTTATATATTGACATATCACAAGTATAATTTGCAGCAACTCTATTTGTGCAACCAACAAATGTAATGTCATACACGCCGTCCTCTGTAATTGTAAATATTTCCTTAGCCGTTCCTAAGTTCCTACGAGCTATGCCTCCTGACAAACGATTATCCGTTACAGCGTTAGTATCAATTATTTCTTCACCCTCTACAAACCAAGCATTGCCTTCATACGCTATATACGGTATTGTAATAGTTGCACTCTCAGTGGGTTTTACCGTTGCAGAATATGTTGTAGTATCCGCACTTGCCATCACCTTCTTGTTCACATCTGTCAGATACTTTGAATAGCTATAATTAAAGTCGTCACTTTCAAATACAGATTCTTCTTTCAAAATTTTTGTTGTATCAGTTGACGGGACTACTTTCATTTCACATATTGCCGCTTCTCTAACTGTTATTGCTATAACATTTTCTGAAGCATCTGCTGTCGGAGTTATTGCATCTCCACCTGACACATAGATATATTTTTTGTCATTATGTATAAAATCAATTTTGTCATCATCTATTGCACTAACTTCTGTGCCTACAAATCCGTCTCTTTCCTCACTCTTTACTTCCGTTCCATTTGCAAGCTGATGTTTTACTGTATATTTAACAGGAATAGCACTCGCATCTGCCAAAGTAAGCGTTAGCACTGGAGCTGATGAATCTGATGCCTCACCAGATGCTGCCGTAAGAATACTAATCGGCTGTGCTGAATCTGAAAATACAAATTGAACCGCACTAGTGCTGCCAGCATTTGCCTTTGATTTTACATATGCAACAAGAGCATCATTTGTAATAGTATCATTTCTGTATGAATTAGCATTTATATTAGTAGCATCATACATCCAAGCCCCTCTTGCAGACCTTACATTCTCTGCAACAGTATCCAATGTTAATCTTCCTGACATAGATGATTGAAATACTTTGTAAAGTCTTGGCTTACTATTACCGTTATGTACTGTAATCTTTAATTCCGCATTCTTAATTCTATTCGGATCTATTGCAGGAAGTTCAAACTCTACCATTGCAATACCCTGCCATGCAGACCATGTGCTCGTTTTAGGAATGGTATTGCTCTTTAAATTTACCGGATCTATTTTGCCATTTTCATTATAAATAAAATTTATAGTATCTGCACTTCCTTCTGTATATGCACAAGCACTTGCATACGCAGATATATTTTGCACTTCATCTTCTGCGTTTACATTTATTGCCAGCCCGGCAAAGCACGATATCGTTAAAGCCAGTGAAGCCAAAATACTTATTGCTTTTTTTAAATTCATTTTCATTCCTCCTCTCAATCCCGATTATTTAACAAGTACAAACAATGGAATTGTTACACCGTTTGCGTCATTATAGCTATATTCATAAATACCTGCTACTGGACCACTTGCCTTTGACGCAATAGTTTCAGCAGTTTTATTTGCAGTAACAGTAATACCTGTAGGTGTATTGTCCGCTTTTTCATAACCATCAGCATATGTCACATCAAATGTGTATTCGCCTGCTTCAACATTTGAAAAAGTATATACATTTCCTAATTTCATTCCTTCTATTGTTCCAAGCTTTACATTTGTAATACCCGCATCAGCCGTGATTGTTACTGTGTATTTCTGTTCCGGCTCAGTCGTCGGTTCTGCTGTTGGTGTCGCTGTTGGCGCTTGTGTCGGTTGTGATGGTTCTGTTGTTGGTGTTGGTGTCGCTGTCGGTTCCTGCGTTGGAGATATAGTCGGTGTTATAGATGGCTGACCATTTGTAATTACATACGCAGTCTCAGTATACGGAACCATTGTTCCAAAACTGTTCCATACCATAAGTTTATCACCATTAGTTATAATCCAGTCTCCAAGTTCAATATCTGAACCCGCCTCACCAGATGCTATTTTCACCATTTTAGCTTCTATCTTTTTCAACGCATTATTTTCATATGATGCATGAACAAGTTGTGCCGCTATTTCCTTATTCTGATCCGATTTCAACGTAACTTTATTTTCCTCCACATCATATCCAACAACTGTTACTTTCGGAACAAACATCTGTGTTTTACCTATCTGTGGCAAAACTTTACCCTGTTCAAAATCAGTGGCAGTAGTTCTATATGTAACAATATTATCAACTATAGCAATTCTTGCATTACCCGAACCAATTGAATCTTTATCCTGTGCTCCGGTAAATCCGGGCAGATTATTTACAGAAACAGAATTATCGCCGGAATTAACTTTATCACCTACTATAACCGGATCATTACCGCCCTTATCGGTATTAACATTATTTCCATTTTCATCAAATATAAATACTCTGTATCTTGAAGCAATTTTATCTGTTCCGTAAACATTGCCTTCAGTTGGAGTTACTGTTACTACTACAGTATACCATTTATCAGCGTCAAGATGCGCGCCTATTTTTGTATCACCGTTTACATAGCCTGAAACATCAGTTTCAGTTGTCAAAACTGCCAGTCTGTCACGGAAGCTTCCCGCGCCGTCATTTCTGTTTTCTATATTATCTATAAGATGAAGCTGGCCTTTTGCCGTTCCTTTATCCTGTAATCTGACGTTAAATGCCATAACACTTGTCGGATCCGTTGCCGCTGTTATCGGCAAATTATTTGCAAAAGAAACTACCGGCCCTTTGTTACCGTTTGAAAATCTTCCTGATGCAAGCGTAAGAAAGTTATCTCCGTCCGTATTATTTGTAATTTCCGCATAGGTTGTCGTATCAGCGCCGCTTTCTCTGCCGCCAAAATCAATTGTCATGCCTTCAATACTCGTGCATGATGCAGCTGTAGTTTCTATCTTTGCAAGCTGTCCGGCTGTAAGAGAATTAAAATTTTGCATATAACCTGCTGTCACGGACTCTGACGGAACCGTAATGGACGGAGCCGCAATTTCTAACGCGTCCGGATTAATTATAATTGGCGGAGGTGTCTGCACCGCTCCCTGACCTCTAAGGCCTTCTGTTGTAAGCGGTTTTACCGCACCTGTATAAATGTGCACATTGTCAAGGCATACTACACCCTGTGTTGTCGGAGGAGTATTATTCGCATCTCCTCTGCCCGGAACAAGATGTATCGCGCTTATTCCATTTGCATCAACAGTATAATCCTGAGCATCAACAATTTTATTTCCTGCCGCATCTATTACTGTCACTGTCGCAGTTGTTCCGTTAACGACAGACTGAACTCTTACCCACTGGTCATCCGCGACATTAATTGAGTCTTTCACTATAGGATCCGATGCGCTTGTAGCAATATCATTTACTATAAGCCCGTCAATACCAATTTTACCTGTTAATGATGCCGCAATACCTTTGACATAACCTTTACCTGTTTCTGAGCCAGTATTACCATATCCTAAAGATGACGCATATGCCCCATAATCTCTCGGATCGTTAACAGCTGTAACTGTTGAATCTACAAAGGCTATCTGATTATATCTGCCATAACGTCCCATTCCGTTTGACTTGTGAATACTTGTGTCAAACTCGAGCACATAGTTCGTTGCCGTAATCGGAGTTGGTAATTTGTATGTTGTGTCATATGTTGATACTTCTCCTTCTGTAATCGTCGACTTCAGATAGGTTCCCTCATCATCAGTCTCCGCAGTAACCAACTGCTTACTGTTTGCAAAATTCCACTTTCCCGTATCACTGCCGCTTGCCGCCCCTATATCGGCCGCCGTGAAATCTGTCAATGTAAGCAATTCATCTGCCGCGCTTGCGGTTATCGAAATGCCCGCAAAAGCAGATGCCGTCATTGCCGCTGCACAAAGCAGCGAAATTAATTTTTTACCTTTCATTTATTCTCTCCCTTTCTCTCTCCGGCTCTTAAACGAGCCATATATTTTACAGTGTGATATATGCATTTTTTATGAATTACGCACAAATCATACTCATTTATATACTATATATTGTAGCATATTTTATCGATGCTCGCAATATCAACGTCAAAATTTCACTTTTGAAAAATGCACAAAAAACCAGTTTGTTTTTTATGTATATTGACACAACCAAAGACCGCAGATGCGGTCTTTAGTGCCTATTCCGCATTATGCGGTTATTACTGAGGATAACTGGCATATACATTATCTATCGCAAATTTTCCATGCTGCCAGTCACCTGAGAAATACATTCTATCAAAATTTTTAGCGGTAATATCAACTGTACCCGCCTTTAAAACAGTTCCATCGGGATTTGTAAGCGTATACTTCATAGTATTATTTGCGAAATTAAGCTCCGTATCAACAGCAATGACTGTTCCCGCAACAAATCCGTCTATTTCTTCTCCGTTAAATTTTGATTTTCCGCCGCCGCAATGAAGCCACACATCAAACACCTTTGTACCATCGGTATCCACAAACTGCAATGTCACACCTCTGTTACCGCTTCCTATTACAAACGATTCAATCTCAAAACCAAATTTCAATGTTGAATACTCGGAAATCCCCATGCTTCTTTCATACTCAAGCTTTTTACCTGCACCATTTTGGTTATTTCCGATAACGCATACCTTTCCGTTACCAACTGCCGTCATTCCCTTAAAGGATGTTTTGTCTGTACTTGTATCAACAATCGCCTTCAGGCTGCTGCTTGAAGTATCATTTATCCAATCATTTACATTCGTAACAGTTGAGAAATCCTCGTAATATTCGCATGAATATATCTTCAGCAAAACATTTTTACTGATTTCATTTATCGTGCACGTTACAGTTACAGTCTTTTTAAACTCGTCAGGCACATATTCCGCCGGCACGGTCACTACCCCTTTTTCAACTGTTATCGCACTATCATCACACGACCATGTAACATCTTTATCAGCATCATACTCAACCGGATTTCCCGCCTCGTCAAACACATCGCTTAGTATAACATTAATTTTCTGTTCTGTTCCTATACTCATTCTTGTTTTATCCGCAGACAATTTGAAGCTGGCAATATCTTCTGTTCCGCCTTGCTTTGCAAATTCCGCCTTAAGCAGCAAATCCTTGTACAAGCGCACATCAACTTCGCTGTCCGTAGAAAAGTCTTTATTGTCACCGTCCGTCCATTTAACAAACACATAACCATCCTTTGGCTTAGCCACCGCTTTAACCGTGCCGCCCTGCTGAACTGTCTGTTTAGTCGTTCCGGCTTCATTTATATATGCCTCGCCCTGTTCCTCGTTATCTGAAGAAACAGTTAATGTTGTCTTTTCTGTATTCGGAGCAAGTTTTGCAACCGTCATATTTGCAATCTTCGCATTAAAAGTAGTACGCGAATCTCCGTTTATTATAAAATGCTTGAACGTATCCGGACTAGGGGTACCAAAAGTTGCGTAGTTGCTGATATCAACCGTCACCTCAGGCTGTCCGTTTACGGAAACATATGCTTTTCCCGCATCCATATCAAGCACATAATTTACATTACTCCATCTGCCCATAACCAGATTACCGACAGATGTTCCCGCTACTTTAATCTCTCCGTCATTGCCTACACTAAAGGCTGTAAAACCGTCGCCTTCCGCAACAAACGGAGACTTATTAGGCGTGGTTGCTTTCGCAAAGCCGAAATTCAAGCCACCGCCCGAGCTATACTGGATATCAATGTCTATCATGATTTTTCCGGATGAACCTGTGCTGTATTCATTATCAAACGGACGCATAACATAATATGAATTATTTCCGCCCGCAGCAAGTGTTGCATAAGTAACTCCGCTGTCGTCTTTTCCAAGATCTAAATTACCCGCCGCATTGTTATTTCCACCGAATACATAGCCGTTTGTGCCACCGAGATTCGTCTTTCCGTAATACTCAAATGTTTCAGTCTCCTCTCCGTCCTCGCCAGTAATCAGATATGCCTCAACATCTGTCGGCACATATGTCGCCGCATACGGCTCCATTGTCCACGGATTGCCATGCGCAGGGTCATCCTCGTAGCCCCACAGAAACACCTTATACGTTTGTGTTTCACTGTCAAATTTTAGTTCCGTATTAAATGCCAGCGTAACTGTTCCATCATTGGTATTGTCGACATGGTCGGCTGATACCGCCATACCCTCAAATATACCTGTCTCTTTGTTATAAACCGCAAAATAAGCATTTGAGTACGTACTCATCATAGATTTATCCTGAATCTTAATAGTGACGCTTTGCGGCGAATTATCATCATTAAACGCAACCTTCTTTATTACTGTTGCATAATCGTAAGATACCGGCGATGCATATACAGGCCAAAATGGATTGGTGTCCTTTCCTGCCGGGCCCGCGGCGATTACCTCTGCCGATACAGGAACAGGCTTTTTATCCTCGTATGCTGTCATAAGGGGCGCAAGAGCCGGATATGCCGTCACATCCGCTGTTGAGAAGAACTTATGTGCAAGCGCACCCGCGTCATTCGGATGTGTTCCATCCGTTTTTCCACCACGCGCAGTCATGAAATAATAATTTGAAAGCGCATGATTACCTTCTTCCAAACCTTCAACCGCTGTAACAGTCGTCAGCCAGTCAAGCGTAGGCTTGTTTAAATCAACAAACGCCAGCTTTTGAACAGTTACAATGCCGCCTGCAACTGCATCAGCAACAATTTTATCAGCTGCGGCTCTCATTTCTGACACTTTAGCAACTGCTGACGGTTCTGTAACCGAGCTGCCAGTCTTATTAGCCTCAGCATAATCTGAAATTTCCTTCCACTTTGCGATAAATGAAGCTGCAGCTGTCTCTCCGCCGTACATCAGCACATCAACATACTGTTTACCAATGTCTGAGAACTGCTTCAATGTTGTGGACCATGTGTTTGTTGCAGCGTCAAACTGTGTATCATTATGTCTGTCAATATTACCCACAATAATAAGCGTCGCTCCTACTTTTTTACATGCGTCATAATATTTCGGTAAAGCGCTTAAATAATTATGAAGCCAGTACTCGCCCGTAAAACTCTGATCCTTACCGTTTTTATGATTATGCCCGTATTCTACGTACATAAAATCGCCTGCTTTAATATTATCACGGGCTATAGCAAAGTGATTATTATCTGTCGCATTTAGCCCGCCTTCACCCTGATTTGAAACAGCGACAGTAGATGGAACATACTTTGAAAGATACGCACCTACGCCTGTATAATTCTGCAAATCAAAATAAGGTATATCTGCGCTTCCGTCTGTAACAGTCGAATCACCAAGCACCCAAAGTGTTGTCGGCTTGTTTTCCTTTGTTTCATCAATTTTCTGTACAATCATTGACGACAGCGCAGAATTTTCACCAAGCAATGAAATATTCAGCATATCGTCATCAAAGTTACCTCCGTCATTCTTAAAATTAACCTTTTCAACGTCAACAGAAAAATCAACTGTCAGTGTTTGACCCGCTTTAATGATCTGTTTATGTACAGCAGGATGTCTTCTCTCATAATAAAGCGAAGCCTCCGCATCCTTATCGGGATCTAATGTTGTAAGAGTGGCTTTTACTCTGTAATACGAGCCATTATCTACATACATGCCGAAGCTGACAGGATAATATTCTCCCGTTGTGTACTGTGGGTAACTGTCATTTTCGTTCGGCTTTATACCGATACCATCATTGTCACCGCTTCCGCCTGTAACAAGATTCATCGTCTGTCCTTCCTTGTAAACAAAACTGTCATATTTATGTGTCACCTTACTTCCATTACCGTCATTGCCGATAAAGCCCCACGGTTCTTCCGTACCCTTGCTGAGAATGACGTTTTTATCAGGCGTCACGGCAGTATAACCGTCCATTACTTTGTCCGAACTGCCGAAGTCAAATTTCCACTCCTGAAGAACCGTATCGCCATCAACCAGCGGCGTTATTTCCGCGCTTACCGCTGTAGGCAGCACAACGCTTCCCGCAATCATTGCAAGCGACAATGACGAGCAAAGCATTTTTCTCAAATTAATTTTCATATTCTCTCTCCCTTTCTTAAACTTTTCCATAATTATTTTAAAATTTTATCACAAATTATACAAAAAGAAAAGCAATTTAGTGTAAAAAGTAGTTTTTTTCACTAAATTGCTCTGATTTTTTTACTTTTTCTTTCTGAGCATTGCTCCTTCGCCTACAGGCTTATTTATTTTAAATTTCACAATCTGCTCAGCATGATTTGCAACATCAATTTCGTTGCCGTTTTCATCAGTCATACAATCAATCACCTGGTTAAAAAACGGCTTCATAGGCTGAATTATCTCTATCTCATCGCCCTTAAAAAAACGATTTCGCTGTGATACAGTCAATATGCCGGTACTTTCATCATATGACTGCACTATACCGATAAGGTCATAATCACGTATATAGGAGCTTGAAGTATATACCTGCGAGCTTTCATCAGGCTTTCCGAAATAAAAACCTGTTGTATACGGTCTGTGACTAACCTTGCACAATTCCTCATACTCCGTTTCATTAAGCACATAATTATCAGGATCTTCAAAATACCTGTCTATCTCCCGTCTGTACGCTCCCACAACCGTCGCTACATAATAGGATGTCTTTACGCGCCCCTCAATTTTAAGACTGGCAATTCCGCTTCTTACAAGCTCAGGTATATGACGTATTGTACACAAATCTTTGGAATTGAATATAAATGTACCGCGTTCGTTCTCAAACACATCCATATACTCTCCCGGACGCGTTTCCTCCACAAGCTTATAATTCCATCTGCATGGATGCGCGCACGCGCCCATATTTGAGTCACGGCCCGTCATATAATTTGATAAAAGACATCGTCCCGAATACGATATGCACATCGCGCCGTGTATAAACGCCTCAAGTTCAAGATCCTCAGGTATTTTATTATGAAATTCCGCGATTTCCTTAAATGACATTTCACGAGCAAGCACAACACGCTTCGCTCCCATTTTATGCCATTTAATTGCAGAACGATAATTTATATTATTCGCCTGCGTACTGATATGAATTGGTATTTGGGGGGCAAGCTCCTGTAACATATCAAACAGTCCTATATCCGCAACAAGCACCGCGTCAAAACCATAGTCCTTAATTTCCGTGATGAAATTTTCAAAATCGTCAATATCACTGTTATGCGGCAGGATATTTGCAGTAAGATACACTTTTTTACCGCGGTCATGCGCAAATTTAATGCCTTCCAGCATATCCTCCTTGGAGAAATTTTCCGCCGCAACGCGCAGAGAAAACGCCTCGCCTCCTATGTACACCGCATCCGCGCCGTACAATATCGCCGTTTTCAGTTTTTCAAGACTCCCGCCGGGAGCTAAAAGTTCCGGTTTTTTCATTGCTTCTATTCCTATTTGTTTTATTTTTGTAATCTGTCTGTTATTGACATTTTCCGACAAATATATTAAAATCAAACCCGCAGATACAGAGTATATGAGAGTTGGACGGTTAGCCTCACCCCGTGACAAAACACGGGCAGGGAGGTGACTTGTATGAAAAATGTCATAAAAGTCATTATATTTGTTATAATTATTTTTATTTTAACAAGCTATAAAGTACAATAACCGTCACACTTTTGCCCTCGTGACGGTTATTTTTCATAGAATAACGATTTTCGAGGCAACCGTTTAACGGCATACCTCCGTATCTGTTTTCATTATACCATTTTTTTATGAGAAAATCAATACTTTTTTCACTTTTTCACCGACACAGTCACTCCGTCACCCAAAGGCAACAGTGACGTTTCCAGCTCGGGATGCTCCATGAGCATATCAATATACTTTCTCAAACGCTTTACAATCGTAATCTTACGCCGTACCACATGATTATCATCAGCCGTCATTCCCTTATACAGCACATTGTCCGAAATTATAATACCGCCTTTTTTCAGCAATCTTACACACTCGTCAAGCATATAAATATAATGCGCTTTCGGACCGTCAAGAAAAATCATATCAAACACTTCGTCATCATCTATATAAGACAGATAATCCTTGGCGTCCGCTTCAATTACAGAAATTTTCCCGGCATAGCCAGCCTTTTTTATATTCTCACGAGCAAGACACACCATATCCTCATCACATTCAAGCGTTGCTATTTCACACGCTTCATCTGTAGCATTAGCCATAAGTATAGAACTGTATCCTATAGCGCAGCCCACCTCAAGAATTTTTTCAGGTCTCCGGACACGGCACATAACCGACAGAAACCTCGCCGTTTCAGGCTCCACTATAGGCACGCTGTTTTCCTGAGCATATTTTTCAAGCTCGTGCAGAAGCTCATCATTATGAGTCATTTTATCCCGCAGATATTCTGTTATATACGGCGGGACTATCGCGTTTAAATCATATTCTATAGACATTTTAACCTCTCTGTTACTGCTTCATACCATCCTGATTTTCAATAGCGCTTCCGTCTACTGACATAGTCGGATCGGAATTCCCCATAGCGGCAAGATGATCCTCATATGTGTTTGAGAAAATATGCTCTCCGTTTTTACCCAGAACAAAATAATATGCGTCTGTCACCTCCGGATAAAGCGCGGCTTTTATACTCTCTATACCGGGATTGCATATCGGTCCAACGGGGAAACCGGGATAAATATATGTATTATACGGCGAGTCAATGCGCGTATCTGCAATTGAAAGCACGGGTTTTCTCTCTCCCAAAATATACTGCACTGTCGCGCAGGATTGGAATTTCATTCCTGAATTTCTTCTATTATAGAACACGCCCGCAACCTTTGCTCGTTCCTCGTCATTCCCCGCCTCTCTTTCAACAACCGAAGCCATAGTTATAACCTCGTCAATCGTCATTCCAAGCTCATATGCGCGGTTATAATACTCCTGTGTAAACTGACTGTCAAATGCTGACAGCATAAGATCAATTATATCATGAGCAGACATTTCGTCAGGAATTTCATATGTCGCCGGAAACAGATATCCCTCCATAACGCCGTCACGCTGAGGTAAATTCTGTAAAAACGGATAATCATAATCCTGAGGATTTAGCGCCGCGTAGAAATCCTGCCATCCGACTATCCCAGCCTCGTCAAGCTTCCTGGCAATCTGCTTTATTTCATATCCTTCCGGAATTGTTATTCTTGTCGCCTCACGATTTGGTGTTATGAGCATATTAAGAATTTGAGAATATGACATACCGTTAGAAACAGTCGCCGAACCTGGCTGAAAATGTCCGTCATACCCGCCGAGTCTCGACTGGATTTTAAACACTATAGGATGCTTTATAATATCCTCCTCATACAGCATTTGCGCCACGGCTGATGTTCCGTCACCCTCAGCCACCTCAATACGCTTACCTTCCTCATTTATAGAAACACCAAGGCAGTCCTTTAATAGTATTCCCGCTGCGGCAATGCATATAACAACTGCCACGGCAATTATTATAACAGGGATTTTCCATTTTCCGTATCCGGTTTCATGCACCGTTATTGCCATGTGATTTCCTCCTTAAAAAAGTATTTTCTACTTAATTGTATAACAAATTCTTATTTTCGTCAAGTTTTGCTGATTATTTATCAAATTTATCACCATATATATTAGCACACAAAAATGACAATTATAGAGAATACTCTTAAGACAGTAACTATACGTGTGTGACCCACTTAATCACCTTGTCAGAGAAAAATGGCAGTATTGATTAAAAGACAATTTTACAATAATGAATTTGTATTATATAATTTTTCTTGCAAACAAATCAAGCTTTGCAGAGGAGAAATCTTATGATAAAAAAATGTTTGTGTATCCCTAAACTTGAAACAGAACGGCTTTTTCTCAGATAGCTAACGCCAAATGATATTGACGATTTGCGCGAATGATTGGATATTGTTTATAAATATTGAGGACGCTCTGCTGATAAAGGCGAGAAAAATCCGGAACTTCTATTTGTTGACGCAAGACCAAATGTCAAGCGCAAACCGTTATATTTCACCTTAAAATATTATAAATATTCTTAAAAATATTAAAATATAGTTATATTACAGATATAACTGAAAAATGTGGTATATTTATTATACCCCATTCTGCCCATATTTCAATAGAAATACAAATAAAATATTCAATTACATAAACACGTATGTCGTAACAACAATTTTTTTGTCATTTTACACGATAACTTATTTTCAATTTTTACATATTTCCGATTGAAATATTACACAAAATATTATATAATATATTTAATTCAAAAAATTTTAAGGAGGACAACAATATGGGGTATAGGGAAACATACAACCGTTGGCTCGAAAGCAGTGTGGTTGACGACGGCACAAAGGCCGAGCTTAAAGCAATTGCGGATAGTGAAAAAGAGATAGAAGAACGCTTTTACCGCGACCTTGAATTCGGCACGGCGGGCATGAGAGGAATTATAGGCGCCGGCACAAACAGAATTAATATATATAACGTAAGACAGGCAAGCCAGGGCGTTGCAAGATATGTAAACTCACAAGGCAGCGAAGCAGCGAAAGCCGGTGTTTTAATCGGCTATGACACACGTAATTTCTCACGTGTCTTTGCCGAAGAAACAGCTAAGGTTCTTACCGCGGCAGATGTGAAGGCATATCTTTTCCCGATTGTTCATTCTGTTCCCGAAGTATCGTTCGGTATAAGAGAACTCGGATGCAGCGCAGGCGTTATGATTACGGCAAGCCATAACCCAAAGGAATACAACGGCTATAAGGTATACGGCCCTGACGGCGGACAGTTGCCTCCCGATGCGGCAGATGTTGTTGTTGACGCTATAAACAGTTATGACATTTTTGATGATGTGAAATTCATTTCACTGGACGAGGCAAAGGAAAAAGGACTTCTTGAAATTGTAAGCGATGAAATCGACAAAAAATTCCTTGACACTGTTCAGACACAGCAGCTAAACCCCGAAGCCGTAAAAGAAATTGCGGATACATTCAAGCTTATATATACACCATTTCACGGCACAGGCTCAAGGCCTATAAAGGCTATGCTTGACCGAATGGGTTTTAACAATGTGCTGGTTGTAAAGGAACAGGATACAGAGGACGGTAACTTCCCGACAGTAAAGTCACCCAATCCCGAGGATAAAGAAGGCTTTGAAATTGCCATTAAAATGGCTAAAGAAAATGACGTTGACGTTATAATAGGCACAGATCCCGACTGCGACAGAGTGGGAATAGTTGTGCGTGACGCGGACGGAGTATACAGAACACTCACAGGAAATCAGACAGGCGCTCTGCTTGTCGAGTATATTCTGCGTTCAAGAAAAGAGAAAGGAGCGCTTCCTGAAAACGGCGTTATTATAAAAACTATCGTTACAACAGAGCTTGCGGCGGCTATTGCAAAATCCTACGGCATAGAGATCATGAACGTGCTGACAGGCTTCAAATATATAGGCGAAAAAATGACAGAATTCGCTGAAACAGGGTCTCACACATATCTTATAGGCTTTGAGGAAAGCTACGGTTATCTTGTGGGCACTCACGCCCGCGACAAGGATGGTGTTGTTGCCACAATGCTGATTGCCGAGATGGCCGCGTATTACAAGACAAAAGGCATGTCGCTTTACGAGGCTCTTATGGATATATACAAAAAGTACGGCTATTACGTTGAAAAAACAGTATCCTTTACAATGCCCGGAAAAGACGGTATGGAAAAAATGGCGCGCCTGCTTACATCTCTTCGCGAGCAGCCGCCTGTTAAGACTGCCGGTATGGACATTGTTCTTTACACGGATTACCAGTCACAGACAGTCAAGGATACAAAAGGCAATGTCTCGCCGCTTAAAGGACTTCCGAAATCCAACGTGTTGAAATACAACCTTTCTGACGAAAAAACCTACTTCATAGTAAGACCGTCGGGCACAGAGCCTAAAATAAAAATTTATCTCGGCACATTTGCCGAAAGCTTTGAGACGGCGGAAGCCACAATTGAAAAAGTGCTTGCCGACTGTAAAGAGCAGTTTGGTCTATAATTACAAAAATATACCAAGACATAAAGAAGCCGTTACTAAACGGCTTCTTTTCTTCTAATAATAAATATCCGAATTGTCACCGGAGTGTTTTGTTTCTGTTGCTTCTCTTATTTTTCTTATATTTTCAACTATATCCCCAAGCGCGTACAGCAGCGCTGATAAAATTAACATTTTCCATGATGTCATTACCCCCGCGTAAACCCACGATTTAACACCGATTAAATCTGCTTCTTTTATGCATCTAAAAATAGTGTAAACGGGTATCATTGTTATTCCGATTATCATCAGCATTATCGCTATCCCTTTCATTGTTTTATCAAACTTCTCAAACATCTTTATTTCCTCCACAATTTTTCAAGTATTCTTTTATGATTTTTCGTCCATTATTATTGTACTATAGTATTTTTATAATGTCAAATATTTTTTATACAATAGTACATAAATATTTGATTTCAGGGAGGTGTTTTCATGTTAAATGACAGAATAAAAGAACTGCGTCTTTCAAACGGAATGACACAGGTAGAATTAGCCAGAGGTTTGAGCGTTTCAAAACAATGTGTGTCTAACTGGGAAAACAACAATATACAGCCGTCTGTCGATATGCTTGTAAAAATAGCACGATATTTTTCTGTAAGTACAGATTATTTATTATGTCTCGATAACCATAAATACATTAATGTAAACGATTTGACCGATACACAAATCGCTCATATACGACAAATTATAAAAGATATAGTACAAAAAGATTGATTTTTAACTAAAAAAACAGTATAATCTATCCTGAAAGGACTGATTACTTTGAAAAAGAAAATTCTTAATATATTAAAAAACACAGACGGATATATTTCCGGTGAAAAAATAAGCGAACAAGTGGGCATTTCCCGCGCGGCTATATGGAAACACATAAATAAACTTAAACAGGACGGCTATGAAATTGAGTCGTTTACTCACAAGGGCTACCATCTTGTTTTCTCGCCTGATATCATTACAGCAGAAGATATTCAAAACGGACTGAATACTGAATTTATCGGACGCAATATTTTTATGTATGATAAAACCGACACCACTAACGAACGCGCAAAAGCCAAATCTAACGCCCCTGACGGAAGCCTGTTTATTGCCGAAGTGCAGACGTGCGGTAAGGGCAGCAGAGGACGCGGCTGGCAGTCTCCTAAAGGCACAGGCATATGGCACTCCGTTTTATTAAAGCCTGACATCCCTCCAATGGAAGTTTCTCAGATAACTCTTATAGCAGGACTTGCGGTATGTAAGGCAGTCGGACTTAATTCCATGATAAAATGGCCGAATGATATTGTTATAAACGGTAAAAAAATATGCGGTATACTGACTGAAATGTCCGCCGAAATAAATATGATTCATTATATTGTCTGCGGCATAGGTATTAATGTCAATATGGAAACTTTTGAAGATAATCTTTCCGACAAGGCAACGTCAATGTATATTGAAAGCGGAAAAAAATATCCCCGAAGCGTTATTATCGCCCGCCTTATGAATGAATTTGAATATTATTATAAGAAGTTTCTCGACAATGGACTTTCCGCTATACTTGACGAATACAAAGAGCACTGTGTCACACTTGGGCGGGATGTGAATGTTATATTTAACAAGGAAACGGTATCAGGAAAAGCAGTTGATGTAGACGAAAACGGCTCGCTTGTGGTGGAAACATCCGGCGGCATTATACGCGTAACCTCCGGAGAAGTAAGCGTCAGAGGAATTTATGGATATGTGTAATACGTTTTGTAAGTATATTGATATTTTTCAGCATCAATTCCACTTCTCTCCTATAGGAAAACCGCCGACACATTCAGAATACCCGAAAGCGTATAATTATGTCAGGAAAATATGAATAAAATGTAAATTGTTAGCACTCAATGTAATTGAGTGCTAATTTTGTATTGACAAATTGTACCTGCGGGAGTATTATATTATTATGCTGATTTTTTAACAAAATAAAGGAGTGTATTTATATGGCAAAAGGCAATATTTCAGTTGACAGCGAAAATCTGTTCCCCATTATAAAAAAATGGCTTTATTCTGACAAGGACATATTTCTGCGCGAACTTGTTTCAAACGGCTGCGATGCGATTACAAAGCTAAAAAAACTCGCGGGTATCGGTGACGCACGGATTTCTGATGATGAAAAATTCAAGGTGACAGTTTCCGTATTTAAAGACGCTAAAAAACTTGTTATAAGCGACAACGGTATCGGCATGACCGCCGAGGAAATAGACAAATATATTAACCAGATCGCTTTCAGCGGCGCAAGTGATTTTCTGGAAAAATACAAAGAAGATGATGACAAAGGCTCTCAAATTATCGGGCATTTT
>CAJTPP010000016.1:24803-27018 GCA_910578235.1 uncultured Clostridia bacterium
GCGCTTTTATGGTCGCTGACAGTGTTGAAATAGACTCGCTGTCTTATCAAGACGGCTCGAAAGCCGCTAAATGGACATGTGACGGCAGTATGGAATTTGATATGACCGACGGCGAAAGATGCGAGCGCGGAACAACAATAACGCTTAATATCGCGGAGGACTCAGAGGACTTCCTTGATGAATTTACGATACGAAAAATATTAAATAAATACTGTTCTTTCCTGCCCGTTGAGATTTATCTTGAAACAGACAAAAAACCGGAACCTGAAAAAGACGAAAACGGCGAGGAAAAGGAACCAGAGCTGCCGAAACCTATTAATAACACCAGTCCGCTCTGGATGAAAAAACCTTCCGAATGTACAGATGATGAATACAAAGAATTTTACCGCAATGTGTTTATGGACTTCAATGAACCATTATTCTGGATCCATCTGAATGTTGACTACCCGTTCAACCTCAAGGGTATTCTGTACTTCCCCAAAATCAACCACGAATTTTCAGGTCAGGAGGGACAGATAAAGCTATATAACAATCAGGTGTTTGTGGCTGACAATGTGAAAGAGGTTATACCTGAGTTTCTTATGCTGCTCAAAGGTGTTATCGACTGTCCAGATCTTCCGCTTAACGTATCAAGAAGCTTCTTGCAGAATGACGGCTATGTTAACAAGATTTCAAACCATATCACAAAAAAGGTTGCGGACAAGCTGACAAGCATTTATAATAATGAAAAAGAAAATTACGAGAAATACTGGGATGACATTAACATTTTCATTAAATACGGCTGTCTGCGCGACGAAAAATTCTACGAGAAAATTAAGGATGTTGTCATATACAAGGATCTCAGCGGCAAGTATATGACATTAAACGAATATCTCGACGGTAAAGAGGAAAAAGACGTGTACTATGTTTCCGACCCCGATACACAGTCACAGTATGTGAACATGTTCAAAAATCAGGGACTTAACGCATTTACCCTACCCAGCATGATGGACACGCACTTCATTTCTCTTATAGAAATGAAAGAAAGCGGTGTCAAATTCAAGCGAATTGACTCGGCAATAAACGATATTTCCGATACAGATGAAAAAGACGACAGCGCCAAAGAACATGACGACAAGCTGATTGAGAAATTCAAAAATGAAATCAATGACGAAACTTTAAAAATTGAGGTTCAGTCTTTAAAAGACGCTTCTGTCCCCGCTGTGATACTTCTCGGCGAGCAGTCAAGACGTATGCGGGAAATGTACCGCGCATACGGACAACAGATGGCAGGTATGGCGGATATGTTCAAGGACGAGTTTACACTCGTACTAAACTCAAACAATACGCTTATACAAAAGCTCGACACACTCAGCGACGAGGACGCAAACCTCATGATCGACCATGTATACGATCTCGCCAAAATAAGTCACAGTCCGCTTAACGCGGATCAGATGACAAAGTTTATCGAGCGTTCAAACAAACTGCTTGAAAAGCTTTTTTAAACCAAACACAGAGGACACTAAAAATTTAGTGTCCTCTGTGTTTTCATTATCTTTCACACCTGCCGTATGTGCGCGTCATATCTGCAATACGCGCCGCCAGTTTTTTTGTCGCGTCACGCTTACTCATTCTCCACTGCCAATTTCCCCCAAGCGTGGACGGAGTATTCATTCTCGCCTCGCCTCCAAGCCCAAGATAATCCTGCATCTGTATAACAGCCGTATCGCTAACGCTTGCCAATACGGTCTTTATCATCTTCCATACAAGATCATCCTCGGCGTCCAGATACTTTTTACAGAAATCCAGTGTGGCTTTGTCAAGCTCCTCAAACCATCCTTTTATCGTGTTATTGTCATGAGTACCGGCATAAACAACACTGTTTGAACTATATGTATGAGGAAGATAGTTGCTTTCTTCTCTCGGATCAAAGGCGAACTCAAGCACCTTCATTCCCGGAAATCCCGACTTCTCAAGCATTACGAGCACATCCTCGGTAAGAAAACCCAAATCCTCGGCAATAATCGGAAGATCTCCAAGTTCTCTCTTAACCGCGTCAAAAAGTTCTATTCCCGGGCCTTTGCGCCATTCGCCGTACTCGGCGGTAGTATCGCCGTAAGGAATTGAATAAAATCCTTCAAAGCCTCTAAAATGATCAATGCGCACTATGTCATACAATGATGTCGCCGAGCGTATGCGGTCAATCCACCAGCCATAATTAAGCTCTCTGTGGCGG
>CAJTPP010000016.1:27076-42494 GCA_910578235.1 uncultured Clostridia bacterium
CCCGCCGCCGACACAGGCATCAGTTCATCATCCAGTTCAAACAAATCAGGATATACCCATACGTCCGCGCTGTCCAGCGCCACATAAATCGGGATATCACCTATAATTGAAATACCATTTTTATTCGCGTACTTTTTCAGTCTGTCCCACTGCTCAAAGAATTTAAACTGAATAAACTCCCAGAACATAACGTCATCCTCATGCGCGGCTTTAAATTCCCACAATGCATGAGAGTCCCTTTTTCTGAACCCATCATCCCATTCAAGCCATGACTTTCCGTTATTTTCATCCTTAATACTCATAAAAAGCGCGTAATTTGAAATCCACTTTTCATTCTGCCGCAAAAACTCGTCAAAGCTGCTCATATCGCCGTTTTTAAAATTATCAAAAGCCTTGCGAAGCACCTTAAAACGGTTGTTATATATAATCTCATAATTAACGTATTTACTGCTGTCTCCCCATTTTAACGAAGCGTAATCAGACTTTTTCAGAAGTCCCTCCTCCCTGAGAATGTCAAGATCTATAAAATACGGATTACCCGCATTTGTGGAAAATGACTGGTACGGCGAGTCGCCGTAACTGGTGGGACCTACAGGCAATATCTGCCAGCAACGCTGCTTCGCCTCTTTCAGAAAATCTACAAATTTATACGCCTCTTTTCCCATTGTCCCAATGCCGTAATCTGACGGCAGAGACGATATATGCAATAATATACCGCTTGTTCTCATTTATAATTCCTCCCACATTTCATTATATCAATTGTAATATAGTATGCGGATTTTCCGCAATATAATCCGCTCCGGCCTGCACAAGCTCTGTCCTTGTACGAAACCCCCACAGAACGCCTACAGAAGTCATACCCGCGTTTTTAGCGGTAATAATATCGACGTTGGTGTCTCCGAGAAACAGACAGTCTTCCGGGGTCACACCCAGTTCGGACGCGATTTTCAGCGGTGTATACGGATCAGGTTTTACAGGCATGCCGTCAATAACTCCGCATACAGCGTCAAAATAATTTTTACCAAATATATTATCTGTCACAAAATGAACCACATTGTCAGGCTTATTTGAACACACCGCAATTTTTATTTCCATTTTTTTCAGCTCATCCAACAAAGAACATATTCCGTCAAACGCATTCGTTTCATAAAGATAATCGCTCTCATACGCCGTGTCATACACATCTCTTACCCGTTCAAATAATTCAGGAGTATCAGCGTTATGCTCTCCAAGTATTCTGTGTATAAGCTTGTCCCTGCCGTTACCCGCATATATTTTATAATTTTCTGTAGGAAGCTCCGCAAAACCGAACTTGGAAAGCGCAAAATTCCCAAAATGCGCTATGGCATTTAATGTGTCAGTAAGAGTTCCGTCCAAATCAAATATGCACGCTTTAATATTACTCATGCTATCCCTCCATTAAATATTAATTATATATCTTAAAAAGTATTATGTCAATGTAAATAGATTGTGAATTTTTGATATTAAACTTGATTTTTAAAAAACACTGTGTTAGTATATGAATGAAGTTAATGTGAGAAAATAACACTGACAGATTAAATTAAGAAAGGAAAAGCACAATGAAGAAAAAAAGTTTAGCGGCAATAACAATATTATTAATTCTTGCCTTATCCCTGACGGGCTGCGGCAAAAAAACAAACAACACCCCCAACACTTCAGATAATCCCACACAAACGGAAAAAGCAGACGCCTCCGGCGCATACGAGGAAACCGAAGTTGATATGGAAAAGGTAGACGGCAACGAAATAACATCAATGACAGAAAAAAATGATTACGACGGAAAACTGGGAAATTATGACGTGTCAATCGGAGACGCAAAAACTGTAAGCTCTGACGATGCCAACATTATTATTATTTCCTTTGACTTCAAAAACAACAGCGGCTCGGAAACAGCCTTTACCTCAGCCATTGATGTAGAGGTGACTCAAGACGGTGCAACTCTTCCCGGAGCAGTTGTGACAAATACTGAAGGCGTAAATCTTCTTTCAATGGCAGAGCGTATCCAGAGCGGTGATAAAATAACCGTTCAACGCGCATATAGGCTTCGTGACACATCACTTCCCGTTGAAGTTACAGCAAAAGAATTTGGTTCCTCAGATGATGAAATTCTTACAAAAACATTTGATTTTTAATTAACACAAAAACGCATTGCAATGCAATGCGTTTTTGTGAACTATTATTAAATTAAACTTCTTGTTGCATATGTGCTGCATACTTGTTGCACACATTTGACTACTTTTCAAACCAACTGAAAACTCCAAAAACCTCACAAATAAAGGCTTTGAATAGTCGTGAAAAGTCCGAAAGTTATCTCTTACTAAACTGCGGTGCGCGACGGGCTGCTTTCAAGCCGTACTTCTTTCTTTCCTTCATTCTTGAATCTCTTGTAAGGAAACCGGCAGCTTTCAGATCAGCTCTGTAAGCATCGGTATCAACCTCAAGAAGCGCTCTTGCTATACCGTGACGGATCGCACCGGCCTGACCTGTGAAACCACCGCCCTCAACTTTTGTGATTACATCAAACTTATCTGTTGTCTTTGTAAGTTCAAGCGGCTGACGAACGATTAACTTCAATGTCTCAAGACCGAAATAATCATCAATTGATCTGCCGTTTATTGTTATGCTTCCGTTGCCCGGAACAAGACGAACTCTTGCAACAGAAGACTTTCTTCTACCAGTACCATAGTATTGTTCTTTAGCCATTATATTGTCCTCCTTACTTTATTTCGCCTGTCCATGCGATTGGATTTTGAGCCTGATGCTCATGCTCTTCACCTTTATAAACACGAAGTCTTGTAAGAGCCTTTCTTCCAAGTGTATTATTGGGAAGCATGCCGTTCACAGCGTACATAACAGCCTTTTCGGGATGTTCAGCCATAAGTTTATTATAGTGAATTTCCTTAATTCCGCCTACCCAGCCAGTGTGGTAGTAACGTATTTTCTGATTGATCTTGTTACCTGTCAAAATAATTTTATCCGCATTGATAACAATAACATGGTCACCGCAGTCTACGTTCGGTGTGAATGTAGGCAGGTGCTTACCTCTTAATATGCTTGCAACTGCTGCCGCAACACGGCCTAAAGGCTTGTCCGCCGCGTCAACAACGTACCACTTTCTTTCAACTTCCTGTGGCTTCTGCAAATAGCTTGAATTCATAGTTGTTTCCTCCTGTATTTAATTTAACCCGTTAAAGTCTCTGACTTCAACTCACAACGGCTATTTTACTACCTTTTGCCTGCAATGTCAACACTTTTTTTATAAAAATTAAAAAACCATTTCTATATCTCCTGTTTTCGTCTTTATTCTCTTTTAATCTCCCGCAATCTTAATTTTCATTTTATTTTTATAACAATAAATAAAGCACGCCGAAACACATAAAAATACGCTGTACAATAGCATGCAAAAGGGACAGCAACCGCTGTCCCTGTAAAAATAGCTCCTTATTCCGCCTGTTCCAATATTTTTTTCTCATCTCTTTATTATCATAGAGCGCAGCCACAAGATTTTTAACTGAACCTGAAAAAACACGGTTAAGCAGGGATTTTGCAGTACTAACCTTATAGTCGTTCTCCTGCAATATGGGATAGTAATATTACAATTGTATTCTACATCTGTAGTTTGAATTTATCAAGGTTTTTTAACAAAAATTTTTTATAACGCAAAAAAGGACTGCCAATTGCAGTCCTATATATTATCTTCCATACCTCATACAGTTTAGCCTGTTACCGCTCGACAGTCCCGCCGCCGAGCACAATATCTCCGCCATAAAACACAACTGCCTGTCCGGGCGTAACAGCGCGCTGCGGCTTGTCAAAGACAAGTCTGACGCGTCCGCCGTCAAGCGGTATAAGCTTTGCCGGCGCAGGCGGAGCCTGATACCGTACCTTTGCGGTAACATTCACGATATCAGCCAGAAATTCACCTGATATAAAATTTACGTCACAGGCGGTCAGTTCATCTGAAAATTCCATTCCCTTTTCACCAAGAGTTATAGTATTGCTGTCCGCGTCAATTTTCATGACAAACATAGGTCTGCCATATGCTCCGATACCCTTGCGCTGACCTATCGTATAATAAATAAGCCCCTTATGACGTCCTATTACATTACCGTTTATATCAAGAATATCTCCTTCTTTCGGCTCATACCCTGAATAATCCCTGATAAACCGAACGTAATCATCATCCTCAACAAAACATATTTCCTGACTATCAGGTTTACCGGCCACCTCAAAGCCATATTTTTCGGCAAGCGCGCGCACCTCGTCCTTATTATATCCTCCGAGCGGCATCAGCGTATGCGCAAGCTGTTCCTGATTGAAATTATACAAAACATAGCTCTGATCCTTTTTTGCGGCTTTCGACATACGCAGAATATATGTTCCGTTCTTATCCTGTTCTATTAACGCGTAATGACCTGTCGCTATATAGTCTATACCCATGGCTCGGGCTTTTTTCAGCATAGCGTCAAATTTCAAATATCTGTTGCAGGCAATACATGGATTAGGCGTTCTGCCTCTGATATATTCGTCCACAAAATAATCAACTACTTTGTCTCGAAACATATCCTTGAAATTCATAACATAAAAATCAATTCCCAGCTTGTCACACACGCGTCTCGCGTCCTCAACCGCGCTTTCAGCGCAGCAGCCTTCATGCGCGGCACTGTCATTATCCTGATATGTCCAAAGGCGCATTGTCGCGCCGATTACATGATAGCCCTGCTCCTTTAAAAGCGCCGCCGCAACCGAACTGTCCACTCCGCCTGACATACCTATAAGTACACTTTTCTGCTTCAATCTGTTTTCCTCCAATGTATTATAATACCAATACGGTTAATCACGAAAACCGATAACCCACTCCCCATATAGTTTCTATATGCTTTTCTTTTTCAATGTCAATCTTATCCCGTACCCGCTGTATATGAACGGTCACAGTGGACACATCGCCTATAGCATCCATCCCCCATATACGGTCAAACAGAACCTCTTTTGAAAAAGTACGGTTAGGATTTTCCGCAAGAAACAAAAGCAAGTCGTATTCTTTAGCTGTAAGAGATATCTCTTTATCATTGACAGTCACCTTGTGAGCGTCCTTATCAATCGTGAGATTTCCGGCCTGAAGAATATCACATTCACGCTTTGTCAGAGTTTCATGACGGGAAATATGCGCCTTCACCCGCGCTACCAACTCACCAGGAGAAAACGGCTTCGTTATATAATCGTCAGCGCCAAGCCCCAATCCGCGTATTTTATCAATATCACTATTTTTGGCAGATAAAAAAATTACAGGAGTCTGTTTCTTTTTGCGAAGCTCTGTTATAACTTCAAAACCGTCCATTCCCGGAAGCATTATATCTACAATTATCAAATCAAAATCTTCCGCAATCGCTTTTTCCAGACCTGTCGTGCCTCTTGCGGCCATGTCGCAGGCAAAACCGCTGATTTCAAGATAATCTCTTTCCAGCTCTGCTATTTCCTTGTCATCCTCTATAATTAATACCTTTTTCATCATTTTCTCCTTTTATCAGCGTCTAAAATCGGGAATGCCATAAATTTTACGGCCTCAATGGTTTTCAGTAGTAATGTGCACGATTTTATTCCGCTAACGGCAAATATACCACTGCCGTTGTTCCCTTTCCAAGGCCTTCGCTTTTAAGCCATATTTTACCGCCGTGATTTTCTACAATTTTCTTTGCTATACCAAGTCCCAAACCGCTTCCCTTAATGCTTCGTGAGCTGTCAACACGGTAAAAACCGTCAAACACATTTTTTATTTCATTCTCGTCAATACCCATACCGTTATCCGCAACACATACATATGCCCCGCCGTCACGGGTAAACGCGGAAATTTCAAGCGCGGGATTATCCGCGTTTCCGTATTTTACGGCATTGTCGATCAGATTTGAAAATACTCTTTTTATCTTCTCATAATCAAGTCTCACAAACGCGGGACTATCAGGAATATTATTTATAAAAGTTATATTATTTTTTTCAAAATCAAGACGGCAATCCTTTATAAATCCACGTAAAAAAGCGTTTATATCACCCTTCTCAAACTCAAAAATCATTCTTGACAGCTCCAGCTTTGAAAACACTGAAAGATTGTTCACCATCTCGTCAATTACCTCCGTCTTACTGTAAATTGTATCAAGATAGCGTTCCATTTTCTCAGGAGTGTCCGCCACGCCGTCGCGTATCCCTTCAACATAGCCTTTTATTGAAGTAATCGGCGTTTTCAGATCATGGGATATATTCGCAAGAAGCATGCTCCGCTCACGTTTCATATATTTTTCTCTTTGCTCCGCCAGTTTAAGCTCCTTACGCATCGCGTCAAAATTACCGCACAGCACATCTATTTCATCATAGACGCTTCCCATAACCTCAAAATCCAGATTACCGTCACGCACATACCGGGCCGCTTTTGTAAGATCGTTTATAGATTTTTCCATACTTTTCGTCATCATGCCTGTGAACAAAGTCGTTGACAGCACCAGCGTGGACGTGCACAAAATCAGCCACAGCAGCACGTACAGCACCGAGCCGGGATTACTCTCAAAAAAACCGCCCACCGCGCGCAGCAGCACAGACGGATTAAGCAAAGCGGCGCGGCTTATCTGCATTTCCTCAACAGGAAATTTCATAATAAATGTTACAAGAAAACATACTGAAATAACACCTATCATTATAATAGGTGTTATCAGCATTATTATATTGTATACGGTAAATCTGCTTTTAATCTTCATATCGGTCAACGCTGTCCCGCATCAATAATCCTTCTTATCAAATATTATATACGATAATGTGTATAAAATCAAGACGGAACCAAACAAAATACCAACCTTGGCAGAAAGTGCGCCTATCGGCAGAAGCGAGCCTATCCAAATTTTATGCCACTGTGAGTAAGCCGTGAAAATCATCTGTCCCAGCGGCGACACATAGAAATTAAGATACTTAAAGAATATGTATACCACTATGCACAAAAGCATTGCCAGCGTCGGGCTTTTTGAAATCATATTTATAAACACTGCCATTGCCACCAACGCCGCAATAGGAAGCATATCTATAAGATAAGCCGCTAATGTCGCGGGAACATTAGCCAGACTGTTCCCTGATATAAACTGAATAACAAAACATACAACAAACATTGCAAGCATCACCAGACAGCCTATAAGAAACGCGGCAAGCGATTTGGATGTCATTACCTTGAAACGTGTAAGCGGACGCATAAGCGACGCTTTTAAAGTATCCTCCTGCATTTCGCTTGCAAAAAGATCCGTAACCGCCATAAACACAACAAGAGGAACCAGTATTATAGTTACAAATCCAAGCATTTCCATAATCAGATTGCTTTTAATAACAAATTCTCCGCCGGATATTTTGCTTACAAGCAGATTTCCGCCGAGACGTAAAATACATACGATCGCGCTTAGTATTGTGATAACAAAATATTTTTTCTTTGTAAGCAGTTTTTGGAGTTCACTTTTAGTATTCAAAATCAACGCTCTCATATCAGTATTTCACCTCTCCTATCCTTTACCACGGTAAGGAAATAATCCTCCATTGACGGATGCAGCTTCAGCGCGTCCTCCGTCGACGACTTCGCTATCAGTTCACCCTCATACATAACCGCGACCTTATTACAGGTTTTTTCTATCTCGCTTGCCATATGACTTGAAATAAGGAATGTAACACCCTTTTCCTCATTGAGACGTTTTATTATCTCTCGTATCTCAACAACTCCTTCAACATCAAGCCCGTTTACAGGCTCGTCAAGAATAATAAGCTCGGGGTTTGAGACAAACGCAACCGCAAGACCAAGTCTCTGCTTCATACCAAGCGAAAATCTGCCCGCCTTATCGTTCTTATACGGTAGAAGATGTACCACATCCAAAATATGCTCAATATGTTCTTTTGTAATATCCGGATACATAGCGGCATGCATTTTTATATTCTGATATGCTGTCATATCCTTATAAATCGCCGGCGACTCTATGAGCGCGCCTACCCTGCGCATAATCTCTTCAAACTGGTCATTCAGATCCATACCGAAAACCTTTATATCCCCGATACTGTGCACAAGATTTAAAACAGCCTTCATAGCAGTGGTTTTGCCCGAGCCGTTCGGCCCGAGCAAACCAAGTATATCGCCTTTTTCAACTGTCAGAGATATATTTCTTATACCCCTGTTATTTTTATATAGCTTTGTAAGATTGCTTATCTCAATTACATTCATCGTCTCTAGCCCCTATAACTTATTGATTAATCCTTGGTCTGAATAGTCACCTCTGTGTCTTCGCCATTGATGCTATCATCTGTGCTGACAGAATATGTGTGCGCCATTCCATTTTCCTCGCTGTAGTCATAAGTTTCTACATTCGGAAGCGTTGAAACATCCAATCTCTGAGGCTGTGTCGTGCCGTAATCAGACATTTTCAGTGACATTTCCATTCCCAGCTCGTGTCCCTCGCCGCTCATTGCCGCTACAGCCGCCGCGTCTGTAAGTCTGCCTTCCTTGTCAACAGTGAATTTAAGAGAAGCGTTTTTTACAATAGGATCTGTGCCGAACATCATAAACGGATCATCGCTTTCATCCGCGTATTGTTTCATTGACGAGAATATTGCCGACATACCGGCATTTACAAATTCAGGAATTTGCATTGCGTCAAGACTGATTTCATAAGTTGATGAATTATCATCACCGGATACATACACAATATTATTCTTTAAATCTCCTACAACAGTATCACCGATAAGCTCAACGAAGCGTACAATTTTATCTACTGTTTCCCTGTCGTCTTCGTCAGAGTCTCCCATGGAGTCACAGCTTGATCTGCCCATGTACGGTGAATTCTTATACACGCTCGTACTCTCGTCCTTGTTGCCGTCCTCGTTTATATAATAATACGTTGAGATATAATCCCCGTCCTGCTTATATGACTTATATTCTGTAGTTCTGCCGAAATAATCTCCAAACTCGTCCGAGGCCGTGCTTTTTTCACTTCTGTTAAGCTGTACATCTCCGTTTCTGTCATATAATTCATTTATTGTCAGTGATGTCATTTCCTCACCGTCAATAAGGACTCTTAAATTAGCGTCCATTGTGTAATTTTCATTGTTCAGAAGACCCTTGGCCGCGGTCTTTCCCACCTCGTAACCGTTTGATGTGTTGTAGCTCGCAAATGCCGCCCCCGCAAGCACCGTAACGCCTAACGCCATACCGACTGCCATTGTGAGCTTTTTCTGTTTTCTTTTCATATTAATCATTCCTTTCTCCTATAACTTAATGTATAAGGTACCCTATATTTATATTCTAACTTCTTTTCATAACCATTATATAACGGAAATATAAATAATTTATAAACAAATATAAACAAATTATAAAAACTTCAGAAACAGGCACTCATCTTGACAAACAACTAAATTTATTATGAAAATATAATACCACATAAATTTTAAATACGACTTATCATTCATGTACACATTTTTATACGCCGCTCTTAAAAGCGGCGCATTTTTTGTCACGCGGTATTTTATGTATCAGAATTTCTCCTGTCCCTTATCACCGCCGCGCGTAAACTGAAGCTCGGGATTTTTAACGCTCACCTTCATCCCCTCCGAAACAGAGCTTATAATAAAAGCGTTGCCGCCGATTGTCGCGCCGTTTCCTATTACCGTATCTCCGCCGAGAATGGTGGTTCCCGAGTAAATAGTGACATTATCACCGATTGTCGGATGCCGCTTCACGCCTTTAAGCTCCTGTCCCTTTCTTGTAGACAGCGCTCCGAGCGTTACTCCCTGATAAATCTTCACATTATCACCTATGACTGTTGTTTCTCCTATTACTATCCCGGTTCCGTGATCAATAAAGAAATACCGCCCGATTTCCGCTCCGGGATGGATGTCTATACCCGTGGAACTGTGCGCGTACTCCGTCATAATCCTCGGTATCATCGGCACTTCCAGCAGCCACAGCTCATGCGCGATACGATACACCGTCACTGCAAACACTCCGGGATACGAAAAAATTATCTCGTCTGTACTATACGCCGCGGGATCGCCGTCATACGCCGCTTTTATATCTGTATAAAGACGGTCGCGTATTATTCCGAGACGTTCAAGGAATTTATACGTTATCTCCCCGGCCTTCGCGTTGACCGCGGACTTTCTGCACTCACTGCATAAATCCTGATTACCCAGAGCTTTTGCAATCTGCTTTTGTAAATTATACTGAATAAACTCCAGTCTTTCGCCCACAAGAAAGCGCATATACTCGCTTCTCACACGGTTTTTATCAAAAAATCCCGGAAACAAAACCTTCCTTATTTCCTCCACAATTTCAATCAAAATATTTTTACCAAGCATATTTTCAGCGTCTATTCTGCCCGTAATATCATATTTTTTATAGCTTTCAAGCAACTCGTTCACAATTTTTTCCGTTCTGTCTGCCATGTTCAGTCCTCCTTTTCCAAATAATATATTCTATTCTCCAACAGAGATTTCTTTCCTGCAATTTATAGATGTATTATAATAAACAATAAATAAAAGGTCAATACCTATTTTTCGCCGTCATCTCCAAACACCAGATTAAACTCCGCCCCGCCGTACTGACTGTCCGCATTATACGTCATTGACAGCACGGCCGCAAACTGTCTGCCGTTTCTTCCGACAAGCTTTTCACACCTCACCGTATCTCCCTTAAGCCATTTTTTCATCATTGCGGCAGTAATTGTCATATTGCGGAACATTCCCTTATCACTTTTTTTCCACACTGCGAACCCGCAGCCGTCTTTACATGCGAATGTCCGCGGGTTTTCCATTATATCCCCGCCGCATTTCGGACATTTACCGAGCGTCTTAGGCGGAGCAAATGTAAACTGCACAGGATACTGAGCGTTTTTATCAGCTTTCAGTATAATATCCGCGTCAAAAGTCTCACCGTTGTTATTGACAAGCTTTTTCATACGGACCGATTTACCCGCAAGCAATTTTTTTGCCGACGCCGCGGTTATAGTAACATTTGCAAACATCCCCTTTGGCTGTTTTTTCCATATGGTAAATTTACAGCCTATAGGCTCTTTCCAGTTGCCGCACCCAAAGCCTTTCGCCCCTTCTATCACATTGCCGCCGCAAAACGGACACTCGCCTATAACCTCGTGAAATTTTGACGTTACGGTTTTTGTCATAACATCCTGACGCACAGGCGGATATGTCTCTGTTAAAATAGTCTTTATCGTATCAAGAACATTTTCAGTAAGCGCGGTATACCGCTTTTCACCTGAACGTATATCCTCCTGTATAGACCACCATTTAGCCGTCATATCGGCTTTTTTGATTTCGTCGGGAAGTATGCGGTACAGTTCTCGTCCAAGCTCGGTTGATATTACCTTTTTGCCTTCCTCCCGCATATACCCCTTTGCTATCAGGCTGTCTATAATTGACGAGCGAGTGGCCGAAGTACCGATCGAGCCGTTCTCGCCCTTTTTATCCTTATCCTTTTCAAGCAGCAGCTTTTTTATCTCAGGATCGGTAACATATCTGGCTATACGCGTCATATCCTCGTTAAGCGTTGCCTTTGTGTAGCGCGACGGAGGCTTTGTCTCCTTTTCCTCGCTCCGCGCCCCGGACACATCTCCGCTGTAAACACCGTCGGCAATATCGCTGAGCGCTGTGGCCTCCTCTTTTTTAGCGTCTTTAAATATCGCCAGATATCCCTTTTTTATAACGCGTGTGGAATACGCCGCCAACATGTATTTACCGTCTATATCTGCTGTAAGCTTTGTCTTTTCCTTTACCGCCTTTGGCAAAAACTGCGCCAGATAATATTTACATACCGCAAGATATACATTCTTCTCCCGCTCCGTCAGTTTGTTCAGATCAACAGCATTATTCGTGGGAATGATTGCAAAATGAGCCGTTATATTTTTATCATTAAAACATTTTGAATGAATGGACGTGTCAAGCTCCGAGGGACGATATCTTATATTTTCAATCACTCTCGCCACGGTTTTCGGCGCTTCTTTAAAATGTTCCTCGGAAAGATACTGACAGTCGGAACGGTTATACGTGATAGCCTTATGCGTTTCACGCAGTGACTGCGTTATATCCATCACCTCTGCGGGATTATAGCCGAAATGGCTGCTGCAATAGCTTTGCAGCTTTACCAGATTAAACGGGAGCGGAGGATCTTCTTTCACTGTTTTTGTCTCTACAGTGATATTGTCAAAATGTCTTTTTTCAAGTGATTCCCTTACTTCCTCCGCTTCGCTTTTATCAGTAATCAGTCTGTTCTCACTATTCTTATGTTTTTTCCTCGTATACTTTGCCGTGACTGTTTTTATACCGTTGGCCGTTTCCACGTCAACGTCGGCAAATATATCATAATATACTGACTTCACATGTCCTTCTATCTGAGCGTCACGGTTTACCACCAACCCCAGAGTCGGCGTCTGCACCCGCCCTACCGCCAGCAGAGCGCCCGAATTCGAGCAGGTAAAAAAACGGCTCATATTCACGCCTATCATGAGATCAGCGACACTTCTCGCGTATGCCGACCAGCCCTCGTTCACGCTTTCGCTGTTATCCGTCATACGCGTCAGCGCCTTTCTCAGTCCGCCGCGCGTCGTATCACCCGTATTAAGACGCATGACAGGCTTGTCGTAATGAAACCAGCGCAGTATTTCGTCAATAAGCAGCTGTCCCTCCTCGTCGGGATCGCCAGCGTGGATCACCGACTCAGACTCAGACATAAGCTCGCCTATAAGACTTACCCGCTGTTCCTTTGTCTCATAATTTTTTCCTGCCGACGTGTCAGCGCCTATTTTAAGTCCCCAGTCATCAAAGTATATGGGAAGATCGTTAAGCGACCATTTTTTATATTTTATATCATAATCCTCAGGCTCTTTCAGTGACAGCATATGTCCGAATACCCACGTCACAGCGTAATTGCCCTTACGGATAAATCTGTTGTTTCGTTCCGTGACCGTCCCGTCCAGCGCGTCCGCTATATCGCGCCCGAGGGACGGCTTCTCCGCTATTACCAGTATCATCTATACAATTCCGTTTCTTATTATTTCGTATAATCTATTGTAACATATAAACTGAAAAAATACCAGTTATATTAGAAACAACTTGACAAATAACTAAAAATATGATAAAAATTATAGATGGCAAGTAAAATTTAATAATATCTGTTATGAGGGTATTTTTGTTTTGAAAAAAATACATTCTCTATTTTTTAGTGTACTCTTATAACAGAACACTTTAAATTTTATTTGCCAATATCGGAGCAATGTATTTTTTATGCGTTGCTTCGGCGGCGCATTTTTTATTTTTTTATTTACAAAATAATTTGAATGTGCTATAATATTTTTTGCCAAACAAATTTTAATACTGTTTTTCTGCTCAGCGTGTATTTTTATTTTTGAAAAAATGCACACTTCCTTTTTACATGCTTTGTTGAAAGATAGTAAAATTTGTTTGGCGACAAAACGAAGCCGTGCGTTTTTTATGCGTTGCTTCGGCGGCGCATTTTTTATTGCGCTGAAAACATATAGAAAGGAGCGCAAAAAAAATGCGGATAAAAAAACCATAGCGCAATAATCTCTCAGCTTCACCGCGCTGCATAATAAATATAATACATGCTCTAATGATGCGACTCAAATTCAATAACCGGTAATTACTAATTTAAACATTCAAAAAGGCTGTCAGAAAACAGCCTTTTTGTTTAATACTAATCTGCTATTTCTTCCCGCGGGGCTTCCGAAGTATCAGCGTCATTACCGTCAAATTCTATAAGCTCCTCATTTTCTTTCTCAAAGCTTACGCCCTCAATATGAATATTGACCTTCTGAACCTCAAGACCTGTCATCGTCTCTACATTGTTCTTTACGCTCTCCTGAATTTCCCACGCAAGCTCGGGTATTCTCACACCGTATTCCACCACAATATACAGGTCAATCCTTACACTTGTCTCGCTCATATCGACCTTAACGCCCTTTGACGGATTTTTCTTCGCGCCGAGCATCTCCGCTATACCGCCCGCGAATGTTCCGTACATTCCCGCCACGCCGTCAATCTCAGTTGTCGCGATACCGGCAATTGTCGATACAACATCTACAGAAATCTTTATATTGCCGACAGTCTCTTCTTCTGTCTCGGGAGTTGCTTCCGTCTGCTCTGTCACCTCGACTTCTGTCTCAAGTTCATTTCTGATTTCCTCATCCATAATGCTACCTCCATATTTTTTCCTGAATAAAATTCAACAAGGTCAACACCCTGTCATTCAGCATTCCGGCGGCAAATGTCTGATCTGTTTTACAAATCAAGCCGCTGCTGAGAAAAGTAAGTGGAACCCGCCTCTTTGGAAATAGCGGACATCCTGCTTTCAATTATAAATATAGTATAACACAAATTTTATTTTACTTCAACTATTTTTACATTTTGAGCTGAAATTTTTAACTGTTCCGTCACAATTGATGTCAAACGTACAACATCATCATCCGCAAAACCATCCTTGCGCACCATAACATTGGCCTCGTTATCGTCAACATAAACGCATATTTCACTGTAACCTTTTGACTGCGCAATGCTTTCTATCTCCGACTCCTTCTGCACGTTGCCGGCAACCGCAAGGATTTTGTCTCCTGCCTTCTGACGTATTTCAGCGTCAAAGCTCTCATTTTCAGCTGTCTGATTAAGAATTTCAAGCGATTTTGAACGCGATGTTTCCTTGTTCATTTTAGCCTGCTCAAAATAATTGCCGGTGTCTGCCACGGTCTGAGTAGTCTTTTCGCCTTTTTCGCCTTTATCATCCTTTTCACCCTTGCTGCCGTTCTCATCCTTTTCTCCGCCATCGCTCTCGCCGCCGTTTTCAGATGAGGTTTCCTCTGCCTTTTCACCGTCCGGAGTCTTTTCCTCAGACTCGTCTACCGCGTTTACATACTGGGCTTCTCCAAGCTTCTTCCCTGTCTCAACGTAGCTTTCTCCGTCCTGCACCCTTATCGTGTCCTGATACGACCAGTTAAGATAGCCCGCCACTCCTATCAGTACCACCAGTGATGCCGCAATTATTTCCTTCTTCCTCAAAATCATTATGTTACTCCTCCTTTTTATATATACATATTCTATGTACAGGTACATCGAGGGCGGCGGCAACGGCCTCAGAAATCGCCGACTTTACCGTCGTGTTTCCCGCCCCCTGCGCCGTTACAATAACGCCCTTGACTCTCGGGTACACCTCTTTTACCACCATCGGCGCTCCGTCTGTCATAACAGCCTTCTTATCCTCGCTTTCCTCGCTCTTGTCCTCCCTTGAGGCGGTTTTTGTCTCATAAGCGATACTTTTTTCCGCGCTTGAATAATAGGTTATCATAACCGATACCTCGCCCGCTCCGTCTAT
>CAJTPP010000016.1:42582-47988 GCA_910578235.1 uncultured Clostridia bacterium
CCCCCCGCCGCCACCATAAGTACAACTCCAATTATTAATATTAAGCATATAAGTAAGTTATTCTTATTTTTAAATAATTTTATAATTTCTTCCTTATTCATTTTCCACCTCATAAGGCTCCAGTCCGTACACCTCGCACAATCTGTCCCTTGCACGGTCTGTCAATTTATCCCCGTAAACACGTACACCGTCTACCCCTTCTATCGCGCCCTCACCGTCAACGCGTATATCACAGTCCGCTCTGACAGACAAATTAAATTCCTTTTCCATACGCGCTTCAATATCCTCACATACCCGCTTTTTCAGTTCCTCCATAACAAGCTCTGTCTGAAGTCTTTCATTATTCTCAATATTTTCCTCTACACTGTCAAAGCCGCGGAATATATCGCTTTTTACAACAGTCGTGACAGGTGAAATTATACAGCTTATTATTACAAGTCCCGTGATCACCTGCACGTATGACCGCCATTTTTCGGGCGCGAGTATTCCCGCCATTGCGGCAAGCAATGTCGCGCCGATTATTGTGACTATATATGCCTTCATTTTATCCTCCGTTCGTTGCCGCGAGCATAATGCCTATATTGATAAGAAACAGCACAGCTACCATAATAACCACTGCGAACACAGTCGTGACCGACTCGGACATCTCCCACATCATTGATGAAATCCGCCTGTCTGTCAGCGGCTCGGCAATTGCCGACGTCAGTTTCAGCATAAGCTGTATAACGCCGATTTTCAAAACGGGTATTATGCATATAACGCACAGCACAATTATTCCCGATACACCGACAGAATTTTTCATAAGCCTTGTCCCGCTTATAACCGTTTCAAGCGTATCCGAAAGAAAACTTCCAACAACAGGCACAAGACTGCCTACCGCAAACTTCACTGCCTTTCCGCTCACAGCGTCAAGTGACGGCGCGGAAAAACCGTATATTCCGCTTATGCCTGTAAATATTGTTATGATAGCCGCCATAAGCCACTTGGCAATCGACTTTACAACACGGCAAAAGCCCGAAAGCTGCACCTTATCGCTTATATTCCCCGCAACAGCAAGCACAGAGCTGAATGCGATAAGCGGCACAAGACATTTTTCAATCAGTACTGACACTATATATACCGCCGCGGACATAATAGGCTGAAACGCCGCAGCCGAAAATGTCTTGCCGCTTGTGGCTATCATAATCATAAGCAGAGGCGACAGTTTTGTTATAAAGCCCGTCATAGCCGTCACGACCTCCGTGCCGTAATTCAGCGCAACGGTAAAGCACTTTACCGCCGACGCGCTCATAAGCGTAAAACAGGCAAAAAATGCCGCCTCACCTGTGGACTTATTCCCCATTGAATTAGACACAGCCGTAATAATACCTGAAATCGCCGCGATAATAAACAATATTGTCACATCTCCGGCGCATTCCCGCACCTCCCGCATAAGATCGTCCGTAACCATATTAAGAATGTTTACAGGATTTAGCGATAACTGTCCCGAGACTGCTTTCTCAACAGTTTCATTGAAAAGCGTCTCCCCGTCAAGCGAGGGCGTGTCCGCATACACACTCACAGGCAGCATAATTACAAGCACCAGCACAAGTTTAAACAGCAGAGAGCGCATTTATGCACACCTCCAGAAACTCCGTTATTATCGGAATAGTTAATCCCAAAATAAACACCTTCCCCGCCATTTCCACCTTCAGCGCTATCGCCCCCTCGCCGCCGTCACGAAGTATTTCAGCTCCGAACTGTGTTATATACGCCACACCTACCACCTTTATCACAGCCGAAAAATAACGCGTGTCAACGCCGCTTTTTTCCGTTATCAGCGATATCTGTCCAATTGCCGTTTCAAGCGTGCCGAGCGTGAAGAATAATATAACAAGAACCGAAGCAAGCCCGACAAGCAGTCCGTATTCCTTTCTGTACTGCTTTACTGTTATAGAAAGTATTCCGCCCACAACTCCTACGGCAATAATTTTAAAAATATCCATACTTGTCTCCCGTTTATAAATTAAATATACTCTTCACCGTATCAAACAAATCTCCTATCTGCTGTGTCACTATAAACAGAACCACCACTAAACCCGCTATGGTTGTAAGTAACGCCTGTTCTTCCCGTCCCGCGCGCGTGAGAAGCTGATTAAGCACAGCGACAATTATTCCGATACCCGCTATCTGAAATATTAAATCAACATTCATTTTATCTTCCCTTTTAATCCCGCATTATTATATTAAAAGAATTATAAGCATAAGTCCCGCAAGAACGCCGCCGCTTCTGTAAATCCTTCCGAAACGTCCGTATTCCTCGCGCGCCTGCTTCTCCTGTTCTTTTATCAGGCTTTTTATATATTTAATGTTTTTGATCTGATCATCCGTATCGGTTTTTCCTATGCTTCTGCCAAGCATCAGCAGTATATCACTGTCCGCCTCCGTAAGACACAGCCTGCTACCGCCGCTGCCCATGCCTTTCCTATCCCCTTGTCCTCCATGTCTTCCGCCGCGAGAGTAAACAGTCCGTTTCTGTCAATTCTTAAAAACGCTTTCTTCAGTTTATTTACACTGAATACAATTTCACTTTCCAGCATCTCAAGCGACGCGGCAATATCCCCGAGATTTTTCAGACGCGTTTTCAGCGTCATACTCATGCGGAAACCAAAATATCCGCAGGCGAATCCCGTCATAACGGCGCCAAAAATTTTTACCATTCCGTCAGCGCCTCCTCAATTGTTCCCACACCGTCCCGCCGGCTCAGTGTCACTGCAAAATCAAAAAATCCCAGCATTCGCTTTAAATCCGGACGGCGTTTTATCATCTCTATATTTCTGCCGTGAATTGACGCAATCACCGCGCAGCCGCTGTTTGTTATTCTTTCCAGCGCGTCAATATCCTCTTGTCTGCCTATCTCGTCCGTAACAATGACATCGGGACTCATTGAGCGCAGTACCATCAGCATGCCCTCGGCTTTATCCGCGCTTTCCAAAACATCTGTTGAAAAACCAAGATCAAACGCGCTTCTCCCCTCGCTGAGAGCAGCAATTTCCCGCCTTTCGTCCACAATACTGACACGGTATGACTTGTACGAAAGCTGACGCGCAATATCACGCAGCATTGTTGTTTTCCCCGCTCCGGGCGGTGAAATAATAAGCGTATTCTTTATATGACCATCACACAGTATACGCGGAACAACCTTGTCTGCCGCGCCGGTCACCTCACCCGCCAGGCGGTAGTTTAAAGCGGAAATATCCTTTATAAAGGATACCTTGTCCTCCTTTATTACAGCCGTGCCCGTTATACCTATCCTGTGTCCTCCGGCTATGGTAAGAAAGCCGTTTTTCATCTCGTCACGCACTGAATATACCGAAGCCGCCGTAGCGATCTCCATAGCCTCGTCAATATGCTCCCGGGTCACTGTAAGCGTAGATGCCGGTATCGGCGTAAGCTGACCTTTTGTATTAAGATAGCGCGAGGCGTTACTGTAGTTAAATATAAGCGGCTTACCCAGCCGCATATGTATTTCGCATACGCCGTCAAGATCTATACCGTACATATAACGCCGTATTCCGCGCGGCATAAAGCCCAGTATCCCACGCGACGAGACTGCCGCTTCATTGTTTGCTATGTACATTTGCTTTTCCTCCATTCGTGTTTTTGTATTTGATATATATTATTTTTATCGCGCGTTTAGAACAGAAAAATATTTTGTATATAAAATCAAGCATCATAAAAGGACTGCTGTTACAGCAGTCCTTTTTCAATATCAAGCAGTCTCTTTTTTATATCCAGTCCGCCGCCGTACCCGACAAGCGAGCCATCCGCCCCGATTACCCTGTGACACGGAATAATTATAATTATCTTATTGCGGTTATTCGCCATACCCACAGCGCGCGACGCCTTCGGATTTCCTACGTCTGCCGCTATGTACTTATATGAGCGTGTCTCTCCGTAAGGTATACGCATTAAAGCGTTCCATACCGATTTTTGAAAATCGGTTCCGCTTATGGAAAGCGGCACATCAAACTCACGCCTTTGTCCGCAAAAATATTCCTTAAGCTGTTTTGCGGCTTCCTGAATAAGCTCCGTCTCTTTTTCGCGCGCTTCAACCGTACTCACAGTCACATCTGTTATTCCCGTATCGTCACACGCGATCGCCGTTCTGCCTATAGGAAAATCATAATACCATACATTCTTCATAATCAGATACCTTTCCTGTACATAGCATACGAATATATCGAGGGAATAATTATCATCATAATTATGACAATTATAAAAAATACCGTATGCATTTCAAAAATTGCGTAAAGCGACATGATAAATCCGCCGATAATCCAGAGCTTACCCGCCAAACGGTGTGTCCTGTTCCAGTTTTCCTCGCTTGCAAGCGTCCACGGAAGCTTAATTCCCATAGTAAAGTTTTGTCTGCATTTCGGCAAATAATTTCCTATCACAACAAACATAATTCCAATAATCAGCGGCACAAATCTTACAAGATTTATTCCTTTAACGGAAAACATTATAATCATACACTGCACAATGACTGACAATACCGGCAGTGTCCATAAAACCACGCCTTTTATATGTCTGTTTATTCCCCGCTTCTTCGGTTCGGCATTCAAAGCGAACCATATCAGTATATTTGCCGCAAATAGAACAGATGGTATAAGAAATACAGCCACCCATTTCGGACTGTAGCCATCGGGTTCATTTTTAAAATTCCAGTGTGTCACCACAGTATCAGGCATTTTATCATAAAACGCCAGTGACAGCAGCGCCGGAAGCAGACACACTGCTACGGATAACCAAAATCCTTTTGTTTTAAATATATTATTACTCATTGCCGTCCTCCTTAAATTGCGCTATCCAGAGCATGATTTCCTCAAACACGGAAATATTAAGTTCATAGTATATGTAGTTCTTATTTTTTGTTTCATAAATCAGATCTGCTTTTTTCAGCTGCGACAAATGATATGAAACTGTTGCGTTCGTCATCTCAAACGCGGAGGCAATCTCTCCCGCCGATTTTCTGCCGTTTTTCAGCATCATAAGAATTTCACGGCGGTTTGGATCGGCAAGCGCCTTAAAAGTTTCCGCAAATCCCATTGCATCACCTCATTAATATCTATTTAGATAATTATCTAAATAGATATTAACATAATGTCCGCCTAAAGTCAATACTATTTAGAAAATTTTCTAAATAGTATTGACTTCCGATAATCTTTAATTCCATAGATTTTTCCAAAAAACACTTGACAACACGCTTTAGATTATGGTATTATATTATGCGTAGCAAAAAAAGGCGTACGCGCTCGTAGCTCAGTTGGATAGAGCGTTCGGCTACGAACCGAAAGGTCGGGGGTTCGAATCCCTCCGGGCGTACCAAACATTAAAAACCGTGTAAATGCTTGAAAACACAGC
>CAJTPP010000017.1:0-9186 GCA_910578235.1 uncultured Clostridia bacterium
TTCAGAAGCTCAGCCAGCTTACGCACTCCGACGCCTTTTGAAACGCCGTTTGCTACAACGTCAAGATACCTGTCTCCGCTGCGCACAGAATACCCGCTGTCATATTTCTCCCGATAAACCGGCTCATATTTATCCAGCAGTTCCTTTTCTCCGATAAGCAGCACCTTTATCCACGGACGATTCCATACATCCTCCGGCAGCTCGTAAACCACATCATAAGAACGCGTTAGAAAACGAGCCGTTTCACTGCACTTTCTGTAAACATAAACGGTTTCTCCGCTGTATACCTCAAAGCCAACTTCAGGAAAGTCTTCGTATGCCTGCCTGACCGCCTGTTTGCGCTCCTCCTCAATAAAACGCTCAAACATAACCGTCTCCGTACCGTAATCATACAGCTTCGCTCCGTTATGCAATACCGCGGGAGCGTTTATCCGCATCCGCGGCAAATACGCCCTCACAGCGTCAACCATTCTGCCTGTAGCCACAGTAAACAAACCGCCGTTATCCATAAAATAACTGATTGCTTCCCTGTTTTTATCCGATATACTATGATCACTTTTGAGCAGTGTCGCGTCCATATCAGACACAAGCAAATATCCTGAAAACTTATTTTTCATTTTTTTCCGCCCTGTAAACCTTTATCCATAGTCTCGGCATATCAATATAATATATGCCGTCCGCTGACTCGTGAATTTCATTTTCGCTTGTCACGCAGGACATTTTCCGTATTCCGTATCTGCCAACGTCAATACGCGCCCTTTCCTCAGTCGTTCCCATATTGGCCACGACTATGAACTGTTCATCCTCATGATATCTTATAAAGCCGTATACATGTCCCAGCTTGTGAACACTCTCAAATTCGCCAACAGAAAACGCCTTCGACAAATTACGAAGCCTAATCATCTTTTTATACCGCTCACGCACACGCCCGTCAGGATCAATTTCATCAATCTTATCCCAAGGAAAAGCGGCGCGGCAGAATGGATCACCATAACCCTGCATACCTATTTCATCTCCGTAAAAAATACACGGAACTCCCGGCAGTGTCATCTGCAAACCGAGCACAAGCGTGGCTCTTTCCTTTGCAAGTTCCAGCGCGTAACCATCGAGCATAAACTGCGCCTGATATTCTTTTGACACGTCATGACGCGACGGCGCGTCGCCCATAAGCGTCATAATGCGCTCCACATCGTGGCTTGTCACCATATTAAGCAGTGAATAATAGGCGGGCGCGGGATAGTTTTCCTTAATACTCATAAGACGCGCGTCAAATTCCTCCGCGTCAATTTTTCCGCTCACTCCGTCTATAAGCGCGAGACGCATAGGATAATTCATTACAGAGTCAAGCTCATTTCCGAGAAAATACTCGCGGCGTTCGCCGTAGGCGCTTTTATTGGAAGCGTCCTCCCACACCTCGCCTATAATGACCGCATCCTTATCCGCGCTCTTGACGCCACGCCGAAGCTCCTTTACAAAAAAGCCGGGAAGCTCGTCTACCACATCCAGCCGCCATCCCGAAGCGCCGTTTTTTATCCACCGCTTCACAATAGCGTCATTATCCGAGAGCAAATATTTTCTGCACGCCTCGCTTTGCTCCTCTATCTGCGGCAAAGTCGTCATTCCCCACCATGACTCATACACCTCAGGCCAGTCCATAAAGCGAAACCATGTGTAATACGGCGACTCCTGTGACTGATACGCTCCCACGCTGTCATACTCTCCGTCCTTATTAAAATAACGGCTGTTGCTGCCGGTATGATTAAACACACCGTCAAGAATAATGCGTATTCCCATATCCTTAGCTTTTTTACACAGTTCCTTAAAAGTCTTTTCGTCTCCAAACATAGGATCTATCTGCTCATAATCGCCCGTGTCATATTTATGATTGGAATACGCCTTAAAAATTGGATTAAGATAAATTACCGATATACCCAGCTCTTTGAGATACGGCAGTTTTTTTATAACTCCCTTCAGATTGCCGCCGAAGAAATCATTCGCCTTATATACTCCTCCGAACTGCTCCGCCTTATAAAAAGGCTGATCATGCCACTCCCGCTTTATTATATCAGTACGATTACCGAGAAACGATCCGTCCTCATTGCCGTTACAGAAACGGTCAACAAAAATCTGATACGCGACGCCTGTTTTAAACCAGTCGGGAGTTTCATAATCGGAGTTATACACTGTTATCTGATATGAGTTATTGGGATAATTAAAGCTCATTTCACCCAGACCGCCAAGGTTTTTGGAATTATTTCCGTAATAAACCATTCCATGGTCGGCTTCAAGCTCAAAATAATACCAGATCAGTCCCGCCTCTTCCGGCATTTTCACGCTGACCGAGTAAATGCAATGCCCTCCCACATCAAATGTATATGGCATATCAACGCGCTTTTCCGCGCCGCCGTCACGCTTATAGACAAGACGCACAGCCGACGGAATACCGGCCTCCGACACAGCCAGACGAAATGTCACCTCCGTACCGCATGTAACCGCTCCAAACGGCTCTCTGTAAAATTTCTGCCTTGAATTATGCTCTATATTCATATAAGCCCCCTTATGCTCAAAAGAAGTGACCGCAGTCACTTCTTTTAAGTGTTTTTGTCTAAATTACTTTATCGGCTTAAGATGCCAGATTTTATCATTATATTCACCAATTGTCCTGTCACTTGAGAAGAAGCCTGACATAGCCGTGTTCATAACAGCCATTTCAATCCACTTGGATCTATTCTGATAGTCAGCCGAAATCTTTTCCTGCGTGCGCATATACTCCTCAAAATCTCTCAGTACCATATATGTGTCGGGATAACCGTAATCGCCGAACAGCAGTGTCTGATACAGATCCTGGAATATGCTTGTATTGCCCGGAATAATGCTTCCGTCAATAAGCATTTCAAGAGCGCGTCTCAAAACATTATTTGTAGAATATATAGTCTTAACCTCGTCATTACCAGCGTATTTAAGTCTCGCGGCAACCTCGTCAGCCTTAAGACCGAATATATAGATATTATCCTCGCCGACCTGCTCAAGCATCTCCACATTCGCGCCGTCAAGCGTGCCGATTGTAAGCGCGCCGTTCAGCATAAACTTCATGTTACCCGTGCCTGAAGCTTCCTTACCCGCAGTTGAAATCTGCTCCGAAACATCCGCGGCTGTAATAATTTTTTCCGCAATTGACACGCCGTAATTTTCTATAAACACAACTTTAATCTTATCATTAATTCTTTTATCATTATTAATAAGATCAGCAACCGAGTTTATAAGCTTTATAATATTTTTCGCTCTTACATAACCCGGAGCCGCCTTCGCGCCGAAAATATATGTTTTCGGATAATAATTCTTAGCATAGTCGGCATCGTCAATCAGCCTGTTATACTCAGCGATAATATGCAGCACATTCATCATCTGACGCTTATATTCGTGAAGTCTCTTACACTGCACGTCAAAAATTGACTCAGGATTAATATCAACACCGTTATGCGCTTTAATATATTCCGCAAGCGCAATCTTGTTTTTCTTCTTTATATCATCAAACTTTTTCTGGAAATCCTTATCCTTGGCAAACTTCGCAAGACCTGCCAGCTTCTCTGAATTTTTCAGCCAGCCCTTGCCGATCTTTGAGTCAATAAGCTCCGTCAGTTCAGGGTTGCAGTTTGCTATCCATCTTCTGAACGTGATACCGTTCGTGATAGCGTGGAAACGCTTTTTATCAAGAACATAATAATCACGGAAAATATCATCCTTCAAAATTTCCGTATGCAGCTGAGAAACGCCGTTTACGGCAAAACAGCTTGCAAGGCAGAGATTTGCCATGTTAACCTGATTATTCGCAATAACAGCCATCCACTGATGCTTGCCCTCGTCTCCCGGATATACCGCTTCCAGCGTCTCCATAAGACGTCTGTTTATTTCCTCAACGATCATGTATACTCTCGGAACTATCTCACGGAACATATTCACATTCCACTTTTCAAGCGCCTCGCTCATAACCGTATGGTTTGTATACGCAAATACATGAGTAACAATTTCCCACGCTTCGTCCCATCCAAGCTCCTTTTCGTCCATCAAAAGACGCATCATTTCAGGAATTGCAAGCGTTGGGTGCGTATCGTTAATATGAATAACTATTTTCTCCGGAAGCTTTGACCAGTCGTTTCCGTTTCTGTCCTCAAACTCCTTCAAAATCCACTGCAAAGTGGCTGACACAAGGAAATACTGCTGTCTCAGTCTCAGCTTCTTACCGTCGTCAGTAGTATCGTCAGGATAAAGAATGCCTGAAATCTGTTTCGCGAGAGCCTTTGCCTCCATCATTTTGTTAAATGTGCTCTGATCATATCTTATCATGTCCACATCTGTCGGTATAGTCGCTCCCCAAAGTCTGAGCTTATTAACTATCTTTGAGTCATATCCTACTAACGGAACATCATATGGCATAGCCAAAACCGTACTCTCATTTCTGTGTCTGAATACCATCTTGCCGTCAACCCATTCACAGTCAATCTGTCCGCCGAATACAACCTTAACGGCCTCCTCCGGTCTGGAAATTTCCCACGCATTGCCGTGTTCAAGCCATTCATCCGGCAACTCCGTCTGATAACCCTCCACTATCTTCTGTCTGAACAAACCGTGCTCATATCGGATTGAACATCCGTATGCCGGAAGATCCATTGTAGTAAGAGAGTCAACAAAACAAGCCGCTAAACGTCCGAGGCCTCCGTTGCCGAGACCGGCGTCATTCTCCATTTCCGCAATTTCAGGAAGCGTATATCCAAGATCCGCCAATACATGCTGATATTCATCTGTCTGCATTAAATTAAGAATATTTGTGCAGAGAAGTCTGCCCATAAGAAACTCAAACGAAAGATAATAAAGCTTCTTTGAGCCTTCCTTTTTCACCTGCTTATGTGACTTCGCCCATCTTTCCATAATTCGGTCGCGCACAGTCAGCGCGCACGCGGTATACACCATATGCGGAGTCGCTTCTTCCATCACTTTACCGAAATGTCTGCTTACCTTGCCGACAATTTCTTTTTTCAATGCTTCTTCAGAAGCCGTCAGCTTTGCTGTTTTAGCTTGTGCCATATTTTTCTACATCCCCTTTTAACTTTCTCTTATATATTATGAAGTTTTTTTATCATCATCTGTCTTTGCGGCCGTTTTCTTTTTAGCCGCAGAGGTTTTTGATGTTGTTGTTTTAGCTTTGGTAGTTTTTGCCGCTGTCTTTTTAGCTGTTGTTTTTTTAGCCGCTGTTTTCCCTGCTGAAGTGTTTTTAACCGTTTTTTCTTCTTCAAAAGGATTTGCAATCTTTACTATTTCAGGCTCCATCGCAATTTTTGCCGCAGCGTCGGCCGCGGCGTCAGCGTCAGCCTGTATAGACTTTTCAAAATGACTGTCTTCCTTCTTCGGAGTTGTCTTTGTCACTTTCCTGTCAGAAGTTTTTTTTCCAAGCAAATCGTAAATACCCGTAAGCTCCTGATACATATTTATATACTTGTCAGCAGACACATTCCATGAATAGTCAACGGACATACCGTTATCAATAATATTTTTCCACTCATCTTTTCTGTCATAGTAAATATTCATTGCGTACCAGATAATCTGCATCATTTCATCGGCGTTATAATTCGCGAATGAAAAACCGGTACCCTCGCCGGTGTACTCATTGTACGGCCATACGGTATCTTTTAATCCGCCCGTCTCGCGCACAATCGGAACTGTGCCGTATCTCATGCTGATAAGCTGAGACAAACCGCATGGCTCAAAGCGTGACGGCATCAAAAACGCGTCGCATGCCGCGTAAATCTTATGAGACATCTCATTTGAAAAATAAATCTGCGCCGAGAAACGGTCAGGATACTTCCACGCGTAGTGTCTGAACAGATTTTCATACTTCTCATCGCCTGTTCCGAGCACAACCACCTGCAAACCTCCCGCGCAAAGCTCCTCCATCTTATAAGCCACAAGATCAAGCCCCTTCTGATCCGTAAGACGGGAAACAACTCCGATCATCATTCTGTCAGGATCAACGGGAAAACCAAGCTCTTGCTGAAGCTTTATCTTATTTTCGGTCTTTTTCTTATGAACTGTTTTTGCGGTATACTTCTGATAAATCATATTATCTGTCTGCGGGTTCCAATCAGTATATGAAATACCGTTAACTATACCCATAAGATCATTTTGTCTCGCCCGAAGCAGATTATGCAGACCTTCCCCATACTCCTCAGAAGTAATTTCGCCGGCATAAGTTGAGCTTACCGTTGTAATCTTGTTGGCATATACCATACCGCCCTTTAAAAGATTGGCATCCTTATAATATTCCAGCTTATCGGGAGTAAAATAGTAATCGCTTATTCCCATAGCGTCCTTGATCTTCTTGAAATCCCATCTGCCCTGGAATTTCAGATTATGAATTGTCATAACCGTCTTAATCCCGCGGAAGAACGGATTATCCTGAAAAGTGTCAAGGAATACAGGTATAGGTCCTGTCTGCCAATCGTTACAGTTAATAACGTCAGGTCTGAAATCTATTGTCGGCAAAAGCGACAGCACCGCCTTTGAGAAAAATATAAACTTCTCGCAGTCAAGATGAATGAAGTCATAAGGCTTATCACCGTTAAAGTAAAACTTATTATCTATAAAATAGAAAATACATCCGTTATGCTCCAGTTCAAATACGCCGGCATATTGCTTTCTCCATGCCATATCAATATAGATATGGTCTATATATCTCATTTTATCCTTATATTCCTGAGGTATACAATTATAAAGAGGCAGAATTACCCGCGCGTCAACGCCCTTTTCACGGAGAGTGGCCGGCAAAGAGCCGGCAACATCGCCCAATCCCCCTGTTTTAACAAAAGGAGCAGCTTCAGAAGTAGCAAATAAAACTTTCATAATTATTCCTTTCTCCATTTTAAATATTATACCAATATATTCTTTTTGTCAATCAATCCGATTAAATTACGTGTAAATTTAACAGGGCTGCCCGAGGAAACGGGCAGTCCCATTATGTAATTATAATCAAATCTTTGTACCCTTTGAAATTGCCAGAGGATAGCTTTCCTGACCTATAAGCTTTCTTCCTGTAGTTATATATACTTCCTTATCAAACACAACATGATTAAGCTGAACATTTTCCTCTATTATAGAGTCCTGCATAATAATCGAATTTTTTATCACAGCGCCTTTTTCCACGCGGACACCTCTCGACAATATGCAATTTTCAACTGTGCCCTCAATAGTGCATCCGTCTGAGATAAAGCTGTTCTTTACCGACGCTTCGGCTCCGTACTTTGTCGGAGACTGATCCTTTGTCTTTGTATAAATAGGATTTTTAGGATTAAATAACTCCTCTCTGATATCCTTATCAAGGAAATTCATATTATTTCTATAATATGATTTGAGTGAGTCAATCTTATCTGTATAGCCTGTATGCTCATATCCGTAAATACGAAGTCCCTGCATCTTCTTTACAAGAGCGTCTTTAACAAAATCCCTGTCGCCCCGCGCGCTGCATTCGTCAACAATACTTTCAAGCAGAGCCTTTTCCATAATGTACACATCCATACTCGCCGTGCTCGTCTTTGGATAATATGGCTGAACCTCAATATCGGTCACTCTTTTTTCATCGTCAAGATCAAGCATTGTAAATCTCGAAAGCTCTCTTTCCTCAACGCCTCTCATGTTCTTATACAGTACCGTGACATCAGCCTGACTTTCAATATGCTGATCAAGCACCGCCTTAAAATCAATATTGTAAATACTGTTTCCAAGAGAAAGTATAACATATGTCTGAGGACTTCTATGAAGAAAATCACTAATTCCCGCAAGCATGTCAATGTTACCCTTTATCGTCCCCAGCGACATCTTTTCAAGACTTGGCGGGAGCACATTCAGTCCCCAATTCTTTCTGTCCAGATCCCACGGCTTACCGGATTTAATATGATCCATAAGCGATGAATAATTTGACTCTGTCGCGACGCCTATATTGGTTATTCCCGCGTTCGACATATTGGATAGAACAAAATCTATTATTCTGTATCTTCCCGCTATAGGGAGAGCGCTGTTTGCTCTTATATCTGTAATAGGAGGTATTCTGTCATTATTAGTCAGAATAATACCCATAGTATCTCTTCTCATTGGCTCTGTCTCCTTTCTTACGCCTCTACCATACTGCCCCTGCAAATCTCTTCCATAGGCTCAACCTCTGCGCCGCCTTCAATAAGAACAAGACCGTTGGTACACAATTTTGATTTATATTTATTGTCATCCTTTTCAGTTACACCCACTTTTGCGCCGTCACCTATAACGGCGTCCGTGCCGACAACCGAATTTTCTATCACGACATTTCTTCCTATTCTCGCTCCGGGCATAATTACCGAGTCCTTAACAACACTGCCCTCACCAAGCTCAACTCCGCCGAATACAACAGAATGTTCAATCTCACCGTCGATATGACAGCCTTCCGTAACAGTTGAGTTTGTGATTTTCGCATTATTACCCACATAATGAGGAGCAAGCGCCATATTTCTTGAATATATACTCCAGCGCCTGTCATTAAGATCAAACTTAGGCGGCTCGTCTACAAGATCCATATTAGCTTCCCATAAGCTCTGAATTGTTCCGACATCTTTCCAGTAACCCTCAAACCTGAATGACATCATCTTTTCACCGTCCGCAAGCATCGACGGAATAATATTTTTACCAAAGTCATTTGAAGAATTCGGATCACGCTCATCATCCTCAAGATATTTTTTCAGAACATCATAGCTGAATATATAGATACCCATAGAGGCAAGATTACTTTTCGGTTCAGCCGGTTTTTCCTCAAATTCCGTGATAACGCCCTCGTCATTTACATTCATAATTCCAAAACGGCTTGCTTCCTCCCATGGAACAGGCATTACCGCAATTGTCGCGGCCGCCCCCGACTCCTTATGCGCTTTAAGCATTTCACCGTAATGCATTTTATAAATATGATCACCTGAAAGAATAAGTACATTATCAGGCCTGAAGCCCTCTAAAAAGCTAAGATTTTGATATATAGCATTCGCTGTGCCCTTATACCACTCGCCAGTCTGCGCGCTCTGATACGGCGGCAGCACATAGACTCCGCCATGACTTCTGTCAAGATCCCACGGATTACCGTTTCCTATATATCTGTTCAATTCAAGCGGCTGATATTGT
>CAJTPP010000017.1:9200-9567 GCA_910578235.1 uncultured Clostridia bacterium
GTGTAAGCACACCCACCGTGTCAATACCGGAATGAACACAATTTGACAGCGGAAAATCTATAATTCTGTATTTACCGCCGAACGGAACCGCCGGCTTTGCAACATTTTTTGTCAACGCGCCGAGCCTTGATCCCTGACCGCCCGCAAGTATCATTGCAACGCAATCTTTTGATACCATAAAATCATCTCCCTAATATTATTTATTATCCCGATAATTAATCGGTTTATTTTTTTATTATCTGCCCAACCGCCGCTTTTACCGCGGATACTTTTGCGGTAGTTTTCTTTACGGCCCGTTTTGCGACTTTTTTCTTTATAAACATTACAGAATTTCCGTCAGCCGACACCTCTATTGTATACATCATAT
>CAJTPP010000017.1:9577-11448 GCA_910578235.1 uncultured Clostridia bacterium
AGAAAACTGCTGATGCTTTGCTTTATACGTTTTCTTTGTTATGCGCTTCTGACCGCCGTATTTTGACGCGTTTGAATGGAACACAACCTCATACTCTCCGGCAACCGGAACACCAATTTTGTAAACAGGTCTGTCAACAGGTGTAAAATTCGCCACGACAACGACATTATCCGAAGTTTTTTTGCCGCGTCTGATATAAGAAATCACCGAGTTTTCGCTGTCCGCCTCATTCACCCAGCGGAAGCCGTCCCAGCTGTCCTCATATTCCCACAAAGATTTATTTTCAAGATAAAAATGGTTAAGATCCTTTACATACTGGTGCAGTTTCTTATGCTTATCTATATTGAGTAAATTCCATTCGAGCTGATCGTCAAATCTCCATTCAAGGAACTGGCCGAATTCACCGCCCATAAACAGAAGCTTCTTGCCGGGCATTGTCATGTAGTAGCCCAGAAGCGTTTTATAGGCGCTAAACTTTTCATCATAATCGCCAAACATTTTGTCAATGAGCGAATGTTTCCCGTGCACAACCTCGTCGTGCGAAAGCGGCAGAATAAAATTCTCGCTGTACGCGTACATCATAACAAATGTAAGCAGTCCGTGATTATCCTTACGGAAATACGGATCCATTGACATATATCTGAGCGTGTCGTTCATCCATCCCATATTCCACTTATAGTTAAAACCGAGACCGTCATTTTCAGGCGGCGCTGTTACAAGCGGCCATGCGGTTGATTCCTCCGCAATCATCATAAAATGCGGAAATTCCGTTCCGAGAATTTTATTTAGTTTTTTCAGAAAATCAACAGCTTCCAGATTTCCGTTTCCGCCATACTGATTTGGTATCCACTCTCCGTCATTTCTCGAATAATCGCGATAAAGCATTGACGAAACAGCGTCAACCCGTATGCCGTCCATATGATATTCCTCAGCCCAGAAATAAGCGGATGATGTGAGAAATGAAATGACCTCGCTCTTTGAATAGTCGAACACCATTGTACCCCAATCCTTATGCTCGCCCATCCTCGGATCTCCGTACTCGTATGTCGGAGTCCCGTCAAACATTCTCAGACCGTGAGCGTCGCGCGGAAAATGCGCCGGCACCCAGTCCATTATAACTCCTATTCCGTTTTTATGGCACTTATCCACAAGATATTTCAAATCCTCGCTCTCACCGTACCGCGTGGTGGCTGAGAAAAACCCCGTAACCTGATATCCCCACGATCCGTCAAATGGATATTCCGTCACAGGCATCATCTCAATATGAGTATAACCCATTGTTTTTATATACGGAACAAGCTCGTCCGCCAGCTCACGGTATGTGTAAAAGTTGCCGTCCTCATGTATGCGCCACGAGCCGACATGCATTTCATAAATATTGACCGGCCTATGCATTGTGTCTTCTTTATTTCTCGCATTCAGCCACGTCTTGTCTCCCCATTTATAATTTCTAATGTCTTTAAGTACGGATGCTGTCCCCGGACGAAGTTCGCTTTTTACGGCATAAGGATCCGCTTTATAATAAGTCTCACCGTCATGCGCCTCTATAGCGTATTTATACAGATCACCCTCATTCACATCTGTAAAAAAGCCGTACCATACGCCGCTTGTTTCAATTCTCTCCAACATCTTGTCATATCCGTTCCAGTCGTTAAAATCCCCGACAACTCTTACACTGACAGCATTCGGCGCCCAAACCGCAAAACGCCATCCTATTTCCCCGTTAAATTTCATTTTGTGAGCGCCAAGCATCTCATATGACTTGAAATTATCACCCGAATTAAACAAATATGTCTGAAAACGGCTTATATCTGCCCAGGTTTTTTCTTCCGCCATACAATCCCCTCCTTCTTACTCAATATACTAAAATA
>CAJTPP010000017.1:11550-34519 GCA_910578235.1 uncultured Clostridia bacterium
CTATATATATCCAAAAATATGCTATTTTTTTGTATATTTTTACCCAAACATACATTTATCCCCTATATTCTACTATTTCCCGCGCTTTTTTACATTAAAAAAATGTTTCATAAATATATATACTCTGTAACATTCACAATAATTCCTTGACAAGACAATAAAAATAGTATAAAATATATAATGCTTAATATTCTTTAAAAATAAGGTTTTCTGTAAATTAGATATTTATTGTAATCCCAATACTTAAAATGGAGCCGTCTTAATCTGGACTGCTCCGTATGATTACACGCCGGACAAACATCTTTTACCTGCATTTATTGTTTTCCGGTTCCCGGTTTATTATACTTCGGGTGTTTATAGGAAGCAGTCATTTTAAGAAAGTCCCCCATTGCAGGTCTTGGAGATAATACTTTATGGGGGTGTTACTGATTAATAATCCAATATTATTGATTGTAATGATAATCGTTGCAGTCGTATTATGCGCTGCGGGCATCGTGGTTGGCTTCAACCTCGGAGTTGCCCACAGAAAAAAGATTGCCGAGGCGCAATTCGGCAGCGCTGAAGAAAAAGCAAAGTCTATCGTTGAAGAAGCTGAAAAGAACGCTATCGCCAAAAAGCGCGAGCTTATGCTTGAAGCTAAGGAGGAAAACCAGAAGCTTCGCAGTTCTCTTGAGGCTGAGATTAAGGAACGCAGAAGCGAGCTTTCCCGTCAGGAACGCAGACTTAATCAAAAAGAGGAAAACTTAGACAAAAAAACAGACAACTTAGAAAGAAAGGAACAAGCCTACGGTCAAAAGCTGAAGGCCCTTGAAGCTAAGGAACAAGAAATCGCAGAAATTAAAGCACAGCAGGTGGCTCTGGTAGAGAAAATTTCAGGACTGACCTCGGAAGAAGCGAAAGAAATGCTTCTTCACGACATAGAGGTGCAGACTAAACACGAAGCAGCCATCATGGTTAAAGAAATTGAGCAAGAGGCAAAGGAAAACGCGGAAAAAACTGCAAAGAGCATTGTAGCTCTGTCCATTCAGAAAGTTGCCGCAGATCACGTTGCCGAAACCACTGTTTCTGTTGTAAATCTTCCCAATGATGAAATGAAAGGCCGCATAATCGGCCGTGAAGGTCGCAACATCAGAACTCTTGAAACGCTCACAGGCGTTGATCTTATTATAGATGATACTCCTGAAGCTGTTATTGTTTCAAGCTTCGATCCAATCAGGCGTGAAATCGCCCGTCTCGCGCTGGAAAAGCTTATTGTTGACGGACGTATACATCCGGCCCGCATTGAGGAAACAGTTGAAAAATCTCGTAAAGAGGTTGAAGCAATTATCAAGCAGGAGGGTGAAAGCGCCACCTTTGAAACAGGTGTGCACGGACTTCATCCCGAGCTTATCAAACTGCTTGGTAAACTTAAATTCAGAACAAGTTATGGTCAGAACGTCTTAAGGCACAGTATTGAGGTTTCACACCTTGCAGGCGTTATGGCCGGTGAACTGGGCGTCGATGTTTCACTTGCGAAACGGGCAGGTCTTCTGCACGACATCGGCAAAGCGGTTGACCATGAAGTTGAAGGCTCTCACGTTACTATCGGCGCTGATATAGCGAAGAAGTACCGTGAAAACAAGGATGTTGTACATGCAATAACAGCGCACCACGGCGATGTAGAAGCGCAGACTATTGTCGCTTCGCTTATACAGGCCGCTGACGCAATATCCGCGGCACGTCCGGGAGCCAGACGTGAAAATCTTGAAACCTACATCAAGCGTTTGCAGCAGCTTGAAGAAATCGCCAACGATTTTGAGGGCGTTGATAAGTCTTATGCTATACAGGCCGGCCGCGAGATCAGAATTATGATCAAGCCCGAGGTTGTTTCGGACGACAGTATGGTGCTTGTAGCCAAGAATATCGTTAAACGCATAGAAAGCGAGCTTGAGTATCCGGGCCAGATTAAAGTAAGTCTGATCCGTGAGACAAGAGCGGTTGACTACGCAAAATAAGCTTTCTGAAAATTAAAAATTTGGGGCTGTTACAGAGCGTAAACAGGTTCAGCTTTGATACTTTGCGATAAAGGCACTGTACAGGCTGTCCCCGTTTAGCTTCTACCCGTTCTGTAATGCTCCTTTTTTGTTTGAACGGAAGCAGGAGAAATTTTAATGAAAAATCAAATTATCGGACAAACTGTGACAGTAACCGTTGACAGGCCGCTCGGCAGCCGTCATCCGGAACACCCGGATATTTTTTACCCCGTCAATTACGGATATATAAACGTTATTGCTTCTGCCGACGGAGAAGCTCAGGACGCCTATATTTTTGGCATATATCGTCCTTTGCGCGAATTTACCGGGCAGATAACCGCGATAATTCACCGCAGGAATGATGTGGAAGATAAATGGGTTATCACACCAAAAGGCCTTTTCCTGTCCATTGACGACATTATAAAACAAACAGCCTTTCAGGAAAAATTTTTTGACACCGAAATAATAATATAAACTAACGGAAAGGATTATTTATTTTTATGAGGATCTTATGTATAGGCGACATTGTGAGCCGCGTGGGACGCGAAATGTTATTTAAATATGTTGATGACCTTCGATATAAAAAAGACATAGATTTAGTTATAGCCAATGGCGAAAACGCCACTCACGGCAGAGGGCTTTCACGCAGCGCGTATAATGAAATCACACGCGCAGGTGTTGAAATTATCACTATGGGAAATCACACCTGGGACTGCAAGGAGGTTACCGACATAATGCGCAAAGAGGGCAACGTTATCCGCCCCGCAAATTACAGCAACGGCTGTCCGGGAGAAGGAAGTCTCATATATACCGCTAAAAACGGTATAAAAACCGGAGTTATAAACCTCATAGGCAGAACATATCTTGAGCCTTCCAACTCGCCGTTTGAAGCCGTGGAAAGAGAAATTGAAAAACTGAAACAAAGTACAAATATCATAATTGTAGATTTCCACGCGGAAGCCACAAGCGAAAAACTCGCAATGGCATTTTTTCTTGACGGAAAAGTTTCCGCCATATTCGGAACACACACGCACGTGCAGACAGCGGACGAGGTTATTCTCCCAAACGGTACAGGCAATATCACTGACATCGGCATGACAGGCCCTCAGCTGTCAGTGCTGGGACGCGAACCGTCTCATATTATACACCGTTTCCGTACAGGTATGCCGCAGAAGTTTGAAATTTCATATAACAAGGGACAGTTCTGCGGATGTATATTTGATATCGACGAAGAAAGCGGAAAATGCGCGAAGATTGAACGGTTATTCCTGCGCGATAATTAAAATTGCTCAGAACAGACAGGATTTTTATATCTTTGTCTGTTTTTTATTTATATTTTTGTCTAAGATAATACCGTAAAATAAAATTATATTTACCTCCAACAGATCAAACCCTTTACATACACTTAATGCACAGCCCGCATAATATTCGTCCGGAACAGATTTAACCGTATGATACTGCTGATAAAATAAGTACATAAAAAAAACGGACAAACTTATGCTGTCCGGTTTTTTTCTATTATCTGAATACAGAATACACCTGCATCAATATAATAAAAATAACAGTTGCGCTGAACAAATACGATATGTACTTATTATCAAGCTTTCTGTTCAGCAGTCCGCCTACAAATCCGCCAATTACGGCCATTGGTATCATATAAACCGCAAGCGAAAAGTCCCAGTACCCGCTTACGGCGTACTGTATCAAAGAGCTTGCCGTGGTAAGAAGTGTTATAAATATACTCTGTACCGCCGCCTCCTTTGCTTCAAGATCAAACAGCAGCAAAAGCGCTGTCATTTGAAACGGACCGCCTCCTATACCGAAAAATCCCGACAATCCTCCTGTGACAATTCCCGTAAGAAATTGCGCCGGAGGATTTTTTAGTTTTATTCGCGGCATGTATTTTCTCGCCGCCATACATATCAGCACAAATACCATCGCGAATATATAACCTGTTTTGATAAATTCCCCGCTTACAAATTTTATGCACGCTCCTCCCGCAAACGCGCCGCATATGCTTCCCGCCGCAAGCACTACCGTCTCTTTAAGCTGTATCCTCGCTCCTTTGCGTACCGTTGTTATAAGGCTGACTATTCCCATACAAAAAACACACGATGCAGATGAAAACGACGCCAATCCTTTTGCAACATCAAAAAAACCGAGCATCGGCCGTATCACAAGACCTCCGCCCACTCCCACTATCGCGCCTACAAGCGTTGACAAAAACGCGATTATTCCAAACTTCATAGTCACTCCCCCTCTTTTATAAAATTATATACCAAAAACATCTTTCCGTCAAATTGATTTATTGACTTTAATATCACAATATGGTATTATTATTCTATAACGCATCAAGGAGAGATTAAATTATGAAAAAATTACTATCTGTTTTAATCACAGTTTCAATAATTACAAGCGGGCTCGGCGCGTTGGCGGCATCACCGTCACCCGCACCCACAGCACAGCCGTCAGAAACGTCTGAACCTCAAAATACCGGCGCACCCGAAGCGACGCCCAATACGGACATTCAAGCGGCAGACACAGAATTAAATAACAGTAAATCCAACGAAACATCATTATCCTCGTCCGCTTCTCCGTCGCCAACACCCGACGTGCCGGCACAGGAATTATCAAAGGAATTCAAGCTGGATATAAATGTAGTTAAACCAAAGCATATCATTTCCAACAACGCTGTAGTAGAGCTTTACAGCGAAAACGGCGAGCTGCTGGGTTCACGGCTTCGGTACATAGGCTGGGACACTCCGTCCGTAAGCATGGTATTTGATGTGCCTCAATACCGTATGGGTGAAAAATTTACTGTAAAACTTGTATCAGGACTTCGCTCATTAAAATATTATGATACCGTCATAAAAGAAGGCGAAAGCGTTGAGGTGCAAACATACGGTTATTACAATGAAAATAAAGATTACATACAAAATAACGGCTGCGCCATGGACGCCAACCCTTATTTTGACAAAGAGCTTTGCATATACATAGGCGGTAATCTTATACAAAATGTTTCCCCGCACGCGCGAATAGTCGATGATGTGGCAATGGCTCCTGTCAGGGCTGTCGGAGAAGCCATAGGCTTAAAGGTACGGTATGACGCCAATTATGACAGTGTCGTCTGCTCAATAGGCTCTGACGAGGTTATCTTCAACGCGAACAGCGCCTACACCACCATTCTCGGTCAGGATACATATGCTCCGCATGCCGCTGTTTATCTGGACGGATCACTATTTGTTCCTGTCAGAACACTTGCGGAAGCATTCGGTTCAAACCTTGATGTGCTTGACTTCGGAGACCACTTTGATATTGTAATAAGTGAGTCACCAATGGTACGGGAATACCGAAACCGTACTCCTGTAAATAAAAACGGTATTTCCAGCCGAACAGACTACCTTGTATGGGTTTCCAAACATGAATATAAAGTGCGTGTATATGAAGGCTCGCAGTATCACTGGGATCTGCTGAAAGAATTCCCCTGCGCGCTCGGCGCGTGGGATACTCCCACAATAACCGGACAGTTTGAATATATTGAAAGAACACGATGGGATTATCCCGGATACTATGTCGGTCCCGTACTGCGTTTCTACAACGGATACGCGCTTCACTCCACGCTGCTTTATTACGGCGGCGGCGAATATGACGGACGTGTCGGCGTAAACATCTCACATGGATGTATACGGCTTCATCCGCAGGATATTAACTGGATTGCTAATACCATTCCTTTCAAAACAAGAATTTACATAACAGAATAAATTTATACGGGACATTTAAGTTTCATTAAGGCTTAAATGTCCTGTTTTTATTGTATTCCTTATAGGTTTATGTTATAATTTTATATATTCATAATCTGAAAGGAGATACCCGAATGAATAACAGAAGTCTTTTTCGCATAATAACAATACTTTTAGCTTCTGTACTTGCATACACAGCCATTCCATGCGCATACGCGGATGTAACCACAGCCGCTCCCGATATCAATGCGCCCAAAACTCTTGATGAGCTTAGAACAGCAGATATAGCTTCAATAGCACGGCTTAGCAGATTTGACAGCCGTGATTATAATATAATAACTCCCGTAAGAGATCAAGGCACTTCCGATCTCTGCTGGGCTTACGCTACAATAAGCGCGTCAGAAACATCCATACTTTTGGAAGGTATTGAACAAAACTCTTTGTCACTTTCCCCTGAAATGCTCGGATATTTCAGACATAACAGAGGCGCCGATCCTCTGGGAAACACAACCGGAGAAGTGACGCAGTCAAGCGCGAATTGGTATAATACAAGCGGCGACCCGATCTACGGAGCGACAGTTTTGTCTCAATGGTGCGGACCTGTTAAGACAGGTATAAGCGTAAATACAGCCAATGTATATGATAATACAGACTACAGACTGGAAAACACGATCTGTATTGCAAACGCCAAAGACCGTGACGCTATTAAACGCGCCATCGCCCGCTATGGATCAGTTACTTTTTCATACAACAACAAATCAGAATATGACTATTACAACGCAAAAAATGAAACAGGCAGCTCCTCATACCCGCATGCCTGCACACTTATCGGCTGGGATGACACAATACCTGCAGATATATTCCGTCCCGGAGGAGCGTCACAAGATGGAGGATGGATTGTAAAAAACAGCTATAAATCTTTACCATATTTCTATTTGTCCTATGACTGCGGAAGTTCTTCCATTATAGCCTTAGATTTTGCCCCACGCTCCGAATATGATTATAATTATTTTTATGACGCTTCCGTTCAGGACTTTGCCCTTACTCTGAGTATGAAAAATACACACTCTGCAAACATATTTGAAGCAAAAAAAAGTACAGATACCTTGGATGAATATGTTAAGGCCGTTAATGTGGGCATTATAGGAAACAATGTTACATGCAATGCAAAAGTCTATACCGACTTAAATAATGTTACAACACCAACCTCCGTATCAGACCCTACAGATGGTACTCTTGCGGCAGAAAAAAGCGCCGTTTTTGAACATTCAGGCGTCTACACCATTACGTTTGACACTCCCGTTAAGATTAGTAAGGGGAGTTATTTCAGCGTTGTAATTAAAGTATCTAATGCTGCTAATAATGCGGTCATTCGTCTTTCACAAAACACCGGTGCTACATATATGTTTAAAGATTATTGGTCAAAAAGCCGTTTTGCTGCGCGTATAAAGGCATTTACTATATGTGAAGAAAAAAAACCTGTTACGCCCACTCCGACACCATCACCCACTCTAACACCATCGCCTACTCCAACACCATCGCCCACTCTAACACCATCGCATACTCCGACACCGTTGCCTACTCCAACACCATCGCCTACCCCGACACCGTTGCCTACTCCAACACCATCACCTACCCCGACACCGTTGCCTACTCCGGAAATAATACAAGCAATTGGCACTTATAACAATAAAATAATAGCTCAAAAACATATTGACAACAACATTCTCAGGCTCACTTTAACCTACAAAGATGTATACATTCCACATCTTCAACTTATCTTAGCAACATATAATGATACAGGTCTGATTTCTGTAAAACTTATTGATAGTTCAGGAAATGAAAATAACACCATACATTTTAATGATATATCGTTGCCAAATGAAACATACAAGCTTATGATATGGAATATGAACAATTTATCACCCGTCTTTGATGTTATATAAAACAAATTAAAAAAACTAAAAATAAATATTAGACCTCCGGCAAATCCGCATAAATACTATATTTTTGCGGATTGCTCTATTCCGGCGGCAGAGGTACAAAATCTGCTTTGGCGCATGTTGCTCTCACAATGACAGTCTATACATGCCATTACAGCCATTATCTACCTCATTTCTATCTTCATTATTTACTGTCAGTATAATTTTTTTAGTCAAGTTTTTCTATATCAAGTACAAATTTAATAAACTTTGTATATCTGATCCGATAATGCCCATACTTTTCATATTTATTCCAGTTTCCAAATTTTAAATTCTTCAATTCTTCATTATCTGTTTCAATATGTGAGTATAAGTGTCCCGCATAATGATAAGTTGGTAACTCATTCACATATACTTCTTGACCGCCTTTTAATGCGCTTGGAATATCAATACTTAGAAGAAGCGCGGCCAGCGATAACATACAGCCAACAACTATGAGTGATCCGAAAATATCGTTTTCCATTTCTTTTTTGACTATCTTCTTTCTCCATATGTAAAGAATGATCGCTAATAACAAAACTAATAAAATGATTAATGTAATCCAGTAAAACATATTAAATTTCCTTTCTAAATAATTTATTAAAAATTCCCCGCGACACACCATGCATATCACAAGTATGTATAATGCTGCTTGTGGTATGCGGCTTTCTTGCATACCAACAAAACCGCGTTTATCTTCTGCGTTTTTATAACTTGCTGTCAGTTCTGTAATAACCGATTTTTATTTTTCTCTTTTGTTCATAAAAAGACCTCCTTAAACATATAATAACATAATAAATACAGTATTTCAAGACTGCTTTTACAGTGTTGTTTACATACTACAAAGCAGTATAATAAGACTGTAAAATAGGTATAGAAAGAAGGTGTTTACATTGAATATTCATAGCAGACTGAGTGACTTGTTAAAACAATCTGGAATATCAAGATATAGATTAGCAAAAATATGTGATATACCGGAGGAAACATTGACAGGCATATTTAAGAGAGGTAATACACCGACTTTTGCAACTCTTGAAACTATATGTAAAGGCTTGGGCATTACACTTTCACAGTTCTTTGCGGAAAACGATATGATTGAAATGTCTTCCGATATGAAAGAATTTTATGAAGAATGGAAGCTCCTTACCAATGAGCAGAAAAATTTAACCATTCAAGTGATGAAGCAAATGCGTTCAAAATGATAAACCATCCAACAAGAGGGGAAACCCTCTTTTTTTGTTTAAGTCTTTAGTGACACAGTGTTACAAAAAACTATAAACTACTTCTTATTATATTATAAATTATATCAGACCATTCGCAAATAATCAAGTATTGTAGACTTATATTTCGTATTTTAGATTATATATTTTTAAGCGCATAACACTTATACTAAATGTGTAATACTAAACTGATGATAGGAATGATATAATGAAAATCAATGAATATAACTACGAGCCTATTGGTAAAAGGATAAAACAAGCACGCCTAGCAAAGAAATATACACAGGAATTTGTAGGTAATAAAATCGGAGTGGGTATGCAACATATATCTGATATTGAAAGAGGATTAGCTGGAATGTCAGTAGCAAGTCTACTCGATATTATGACAGTGTTGGAATGTGACGCTGACTACATTCTTTTTGGAAAATCAACATCTAATCCTAATAATCCAATCAATAAAATTATTTCAAATATGGATCAAGAGCAGAGAATGTATGCGGAAGAGTTATTAAGAGTGTACGCTAAATCCTGTGGCATAAATTTAGATTAAGTCTATCAATAAAAAAGCAATAGCTCGCTATAAAAAAGTGATAGCTTTTTCAGCTTTTGTCGAAAAGAGAAATAAACCGTTGCGAGGAATAGCCCAGACGGTTTATTTTTATAAAGCAAAAACCCGTAAATAGCTTGATTTCAAGCCATTTACGGGCATAGAAAAAGGACTGCAACATTGTATCAATATTGCAGTCCTTATTTGGTTGCGCGGGCTGGACTTGAACCAACGACCTTCGGGTTATGAGCCCGACGAGCTACCAACTGCTCTACCGCGCGATATTTAATTTCACTCTTTGAAAAGAGTACTAAATGATTATAACACATATATATATAATTGTCAAGCATTTCACAAAATAAATCCATAAAAATATTACGACATATTTTACCAAAATACACTATTGTTTTTATTCAAAGTTTAGTATATAATATAGTTAAATAATTGAAATAGGGAGATGAAATAATGGATCGCTTTTTATCTGAGCTGCGTGTACGACTGAAAAAGTATCTCTCACCTAATACAATGCGTATGCTCCGGCCATTTTTAACGGTTCAGTTCGTCATCTTTATGCTTATGGGAATAATCAATTCCGCTGTATCGGTAGGCACAGCAACCTTACTCGATATATTATGCGCAAAACTTTTACCTTATGACAATACTATGCGTGCTGTTATAGTATATTCAAGATCCAATTTTATTGCCGGCTATATTATAAGTATTATAACATCCTTTTTTCTCAATTCAAAATTCACTTTTAAACAAAAACCGACATTAAAAAATTTCATTAAATTTCCCGTAAGCTATATTCCGAATTTCATATTTCAATACCTAATGGTATTTTTGTTCACAGCCATAGACTGGAACTCAACCGCAGCGTATATATGCGCCGCAATTCTCGGTACTCCGGTAACATTTATTGTAATGAAAATTATAATATTTAAAAGAAAAAAAACAAACTGAGGTAAAATTATGTTGTCACAAATTTATTCATTCGGACTTATCGGCATTGACGGCTTTTGCGTATGTGTAGAAACCGATATTTCTAATGGTCTGCCCTGCTTCGACATAGTCGGTCTGCCTGATACAGCGGTCAAAGAATCCAAAGAACGCGTGCGCTCAGCGATTAAAAATACGGGGTTTACATTTCCCCCCAAGCACATAATCATTAATTTGTCCCCCGCCGCGCGGCGCAAAGAAGGGACAGGATATGACTTGCCCATGGCTTTATCTATTTTAACCGCTACAGAACAAATTTACATTAACGATACCGATACATCCGTCTTTTTCGGAGAGTTGTCGCTTGACGGATCCGTTCAGCCGATAAACGGCATACTGCCAATGATTATATCAGCTTATAAACAAGGCTTTACAAATATCTTTGTACCCGCTCAAAACGCTGATGAAGCCGCTGTAATTGACGGTGTAAATATTTATCCTGTCACATCCCTTAAAGCTCTTTGCGATCATTTCTGCGATATAAAACATATATCTGTACATAAAATTGATCTCACTGACTATTTTACCGCAAGCGCTTCAGCCGTTCCTGATTTTTGTGATGTAAAAGGTCAGGAAAATGTCAAGCGCGCCCTTGAAATAGCCGCCGCGGGTAATCATAATGTACTTCTTATAGGAAGTCCCGGTACGGGTAAAACAATGCTCGCACAGCGTATACCGGGAATTCTTCCCGATCTTACCTTTGACGAATCACTTGAAGTAACAAAAATACACTCTATCGCCGGACTTTTGTCAAAAGATGAACCCCTTATACTTCACCGTCCTTTCAGAAGCCCGCACCATACGGTTTCAGCTTCCGGTCTTTCCGGAGGCGGATCTATTCCTAAACCAGGAGAACTATCTCTTGCGCATAACGGTATACTATTTATGGATGAATTGCCGGAATTTAAGCGAGATTCACTGGAGGTACTTCGGCAGCCGCTTGAAGACGGCAAAGTAACTATTTCCCGCGTTCATGCCACACTTACATATCCTTGTAACATAATGCTTGTCGCAAGTATGAATCCGTGTAAATGCGGTTATTTTGGAGATACCAGACGTCAGTGCACATGCACTCCAAATCAGATCAACCAATACCGCAGCAGAATATCCGGCCCTCTTCTGGACAGAATTGACATTCAGGTTGAAGTTTCCAATGTCGATTATAATGATCTCAGTTCCACTGACAGAGGTGAAACAAGTGCGAAAATTAAAGAACGTGTAAATCGTACACGAAAAATACAGCTTGAACGCTATAAAGGGTTAGATATTTACTCTAATTCACAATTAGAAGCAGGCATGCTTCAAAAATTCTGCCCGCTTGGTACGGAAGAAAATCAAATTTTAAAAGCGGCATTTGATAATCTGGGTTTAAGCGCGCGCGCCCACAGCCGTATACTAAAGGTTGCGCGTACTATCGCTGATCTGGACGGCTCTGAAAATATCCGAACCGAACATATTGCCGAAGCCATACAATACAGAAGTCTTGACCGAAAATATTTTGAATAAATACCGGCTGTATATGCACAAATAAAATGACATAGCTCTGCTATGTCATTTATTATATGTTATAATATTATTGATGAGGCATTGCCGCATAACTTCTGTCAATAGTTACAACCGCATAATAATTAGGATATTTCTCTTTTATAATATTACGCAGATAGTGCTTTATTTCCTTTTCACCAATGTCCATATCATGCGGCACAAGACAGTCAAAAATAACATTTGTATGCGTAGGCCCTTTTACAATACGCAAATCATGTATTGTAAGCCGTTCATCAAGATATGTTATCTGCTCGCTTATCCATGACCTCAGCTCATTCACAAGCGAGTCCTTTGTCGAAATCGGATCCAGATGCACTATCATATGCAAACCGTCATTCTCAAGAAAATCACGCTCAATATTATCTATTACATCATGACTTTCAAGAACATCATTCTCAGCCGCCATTTCCACATGCACACTCGCAAACAATCTGCCCGGACCGTAATCATGCACCATCAGATCATGAGTGCCAAGTACATTCGGATAACTCATAATCTTATTTCTGATCATATCTACCTGCTTTTCGTCCGGCGCTTTTCCAAGCATTGGATCAAGTGTATCCTTAATCAATCCGAAACCACTGTAAAGAATAAATATCGCAACGGCAACACCCATAATACCATCAAGTTCAATATCTGCAAAATAAGAAATCACAGCCGCAGCCAGTACCGCCGAGGTTGTTATTACATCATTACGACTATCGGCCGCTGTCGCAATCAATGTCTTTGAATTTATTTTTTCACCTATATTCATATTAAAAAACATCATCCAAAGTTTAAGTAAAACAGAAAAAATAAGCACGGCAGCAATAATCCATGAAAATTCCACAGACTTCGGATTAATTATTTTCTCCACACTGCTGCGAAATAACTCAACTCCTATAACCATAATAAGCACAGATACCATAAGCCCCGACAAATATTCATATCTGCCGTGTCCATACGGATGTTCCTCGTCCGCCGGACGACTTGCCAGCTTAAATCCCAGCAGACTTATAATACTTGATGACGCGTCTGACAAATTATTTACCGCATCCGCCGTAATTGCAACAGAACCGGAAAACAATCCTATGAACAGCTTGCCGGAAAACAGAAGAATATTACATATAATTCCTATCACTCCTGACATTTTTCCATAGCTTGCGCGCACTTCTCTGTCGTCTGTATTCTGATAATTTTTTACAAATTTTTTAATCAGAAGATTTGTCATCCATATTCCTCCAATATACCTTGATATATTATATTATTCCTCAGTCTGATTATTGTATCATATTTACTACCAAAATTCAACTTTTTATAAATATAATCTTTCTTACTCTATGACAACCTTGGTTACATCAAAAAGATCACTCGCTATGCAAGTGATCTTAATTAATCAAAATATATTATTATACCAAATACATATCACTAATTCTGATTATTACTGTTATATGCATATTTACTCATGATTTATTGTAAGAAAATAATTTTTATCCCTAATAACATAATAATTCCAATCTTTAGAAGATACATCCATATAATACGAACCCGCATTAACAGGTTCATCAGTGCTATCGCCATATTTGGTAGTTAATTCCAGCTCCTGTACTTCCCTGCATTTAAAAGTCAATCCGTGCGGATTACCGTCATACGTGAATATAGATTCACCTATATGCTCAACATGTACGCCTTTCGGAGCAATTTTCAAGCCGAATTTCTTTGTGCTGCTTTTGCCCGTACTATCTGTATATTTAATATACATAGACTTATAATAGCCTGATGTTGTCGGAGTACCTGTAATTGTACCGTCTGCGTTGATAGTCAGACCTGCCGGCTTAACTCCTCTTCTATATTCCCATGTGCATGGTTCAGTTTGTCCTTGTACTTTAAGCTGTATATTATATTCTTCTCCGCTTTCTGCCTGAATTAACTCAACTGATGACGCTGACATAGGTACTACTACAGTTGATCCTACAGGAGAATTAGAACTATAGTGAATATTAGCATTAGTCAAATAATCATTATGATGCCCAATGTGGATAGCCTTCCATTCAGTCTCTGTTCCGTTATAATATACATCTTTTAATGCATAACAATCAGCAAATGCATTTTCGCCAATTTCAGTCACAGCATTAGGAATAGTAATATTCGTCAATCTACATCCATTAAAAGCAGACTCTCCAATTTCGGTTATACTATTCGGGATGATAATACCTGTCAAAGGACAGTTCAAAAATGTCCACCCGCCAATGAAAGTAACACCATCGGGAATTACGACATTCGTAAGTGCTATACATTCGCTAAACAAACCGTCTATACTCGTCAAATCTTTAGGAAGTACAACAGTTGTAAGAGTCCAGCAACTCAAAAATGCCTGAGAACCAATATATGTAATGCTATCAGGTAAATCAATATTTTTCAGGTTATGACAATCAGCAAATGCCATTATACCTATCTCAGTTAAACCATCTGGGATAGTAATATTCGTAATATTTTCACAATCATTAAACGCATAATCTCCAATAGACGTAACTCCTTTTTCTATAACAACTGTTTTCACAGATTTTGTGCCCCATGGTCCTTCGCTTCTATAATTCTCCATTGCTCCTGTACCGCTAATTGTCAATTTACCACTGTCATCAAGAGTCCATATTAAGCTTACGCCACATGTACCTCTTGTAGCTATCGCACTAACATTAACAGGCAAAAAGGCCAGAAGCATTGTCAGCATAATTACAAAACTCAAAATTCTTTTCTTCATGTCTTTTCCTCCTTAGTTACAATAAATATATATTTCCGCATACGCCAAAATTATACAATATTTTATAGTAATTATATCACTTTTATATGATATTGTAAAGACATAAAAAAAATATTTCCTCAATATATTGTAACACAAAAAACCGAGGCATTTATTGCCTCGGTTTTAATTAAAATTAATCTACAAGTTCAAGAACCGCCATAGGAGCGCTGTCACCGCGGCGCGGACCTAACTGCATAATTCTTGTGTAACCGCCGTTTCTGTCAGCATACTTAGGAGCTATCTCAGCGAAAACCTTTGTTACAACGTCTTCCTTTGTTATGAACTCCAATACCTGACGACGAGAATGTAGTGTATTTGCCTTGCCAAGAGTAATCATTTTTTCAGCCATACTCTGAGTTTCTTTTGCTCTTGTCAAAGTAGTTTCAATTCTACCCGTCTCCAGAAAGCTTGTCACAAGATTGCGAAGCATTGCTTTTCTCTGGTCTGTTGGGCGATTTAACTTTCTTGTTCCCGGCATAACCGTTACCTCCTATTAATCTTCTTCTTTTTTAAGGTAAAGACCTAAACCATTTAATTTGTTTATGACTTCTTCAAGCGACTTTCTGCCAAGGTTTCTGACCTTCATCATGTCCTCTTCAGACTTATTTGTAAGATCTTCCACCGTATTGATACCCGCACGCTTCAAACAGTTGTATGAACGAACCGACAAATCCAATTCTTCTATCGTCATTTCAAGAACCTTTTCTTTCTTGTTTTCTTCCTTTTCAACGATAATCTCTGTATTTTTAGCATCGTCAGAAAGATCAACAAACAATGAAAGTAATTCGTTCATTATCTTAGCAGCCAATGATACAGCTTCGTCAGGCTTTATTGTACCGTTTGTCCAAAGCTCTACCGTCAGTTCCTCTCTGTCCGTATATTGACCAACACGAGTGTTTTCTACTGTATAATTAACCTTTGTTACAGGAGTATAGATAGAATCCACAGGGATTACGCCAATAACCGGCTGCATAGCCTGCTTGTTCTTTTCAGCGCTTACATAGCCTCTTCCTGTTGACAGAGTAATCTCAATATAAAGATTAGCGTCATCATTCAGAGTTGCGATATGAAGGTCCGGATTAAAAATCTCCACGTCATCATCACGCTTAATGTCATTTGCTGTTATTTCCTGAGCGCCCTTTGCCTCAATGTAAACAGTCTTTGGAAGGTCGCCGTGAATTTTCAGGGCAAGCTTCTTGATGTTCAGAATAAGCTCTGTAACATCCTCCTTTACTCCGGGCATTGTTGAGAATTCGTGCTGCACGCCCTCAATCTTAATTGATGTCGCAGCCGCTCCAGGTAATGATGAAAGTAAAATTCTGCGAAGTGAATTTCCAAGTGTAGTTCCGTAACCACGCTCAAGCGGTGATACCACAAATTTGCCGTATCTGCCATCCTCACTCATCTCAACGCATTCTATATTAGGCTTTTCCATTTCTATCATTTCAGAACCCTCCTTTATAATCTGAGACAGGTACGAAGCAGAGCAAACGCTCCGCCCTCTCTCTTAAAAACATGTATATATATCCACTTACCGAGGGTAACATGTAATTATTTAGAATAAAGCTCGACGATAAGGTGTTCTTCAACTTCGTAGTCGATGTCCTCTCTTGCCGCCAATGCAAGAACCTTACCTGTAAGTGTGTTCTTGTCCATTGAAAGCCACTTTGGAACAACCCTGTTCGCATTTGTCTCAACGATTTCCTTGATTCTAACAGAGTTTTTACTCTTTTCTCTTACTGCTACTACATCACCCGGCTTTACAAGGTATGACGGGATGTCCACCTTCTGACCGTTTACTGTGATATGACCGTGATTAACAATCTGTCTTGCTTCACGTCTTGTATTAGCCAATCCCAATCTGAAAACAACATTGTCAAGTCTTGACTCAAGAATTTGAAGGAGCATCTCACCTGTGATGCCTTGTCTCTTTGTAGCCATTACGTAGTACTTTCTGAACTGCTTCTCAAGCACACCGTAGATGAACTTAACCTTTTGCTTTTCATTAAGCTGCAAGCCATATTCAGACTGCTTTTTTCTGCCCTGCTTAGGGTTCTTGTTAGATGACTTATCTATACCCATCGTTGCCGGATTGATGCCCAAAGTTCTGCATCTTTTCAGCACCGGTTGTCTGTTAACTGCCATTCTGTTTTTCCTCCTTTACACTTAATTACAAATCAGACTCTTCTTCTCTTAGGCGGTCTGCAGCCGTTATGAGGAATAGGTGTTACGTCCTTAATCATTGTAACATCAAGACCTGTTGCCTGTAAAGCTCTGATTGCCGCTTCACGTCCAGCACCCGGTCCCTTAACGTAAACCTCGACTGTTTTCATACCGTGTTCCATAGCTGCTTTAGCTGCTGTTTCAGCTGCTGACTGGGCAGCGAACGGAGTGCTCTTTCTTGAGCCGCGGAAGCCTAAACCGCCGGCACTTGCCCAAGATATAGCATTACCTGCCGTATCTGTAATTGTAACTATTGTATTGTTGAAAGTAGAACGGATATGAGCCGCGCCTTTTTCAATATTCTTTCTATCACGACGTCTTGTACGTGTAGTTTTCTTTGCTACCTTTGCCATTTAGCTTAGTCCCTCCTTTATTTCTTCTTACCTGCGATAGTTCTTGCAGGGCCCTTGCGGGTTCTTGCATTGTTCTTAGTGTTTTGTCCTCTTACCGGCAGACCTTTTCTGTGACGGATACCTCTGTAGCATCCGATTTCCATAAGTCTCTTGATATCAAGAGCAATCTGACGTCTGAGGTCACCCTCAACCGTATACTGAGCGTCAATAGCCTCTCTTAGCTTACTAACGTCTCCTTCTGTCAGATCCTTAACTCTTGTATCAGGATTAATACCTGTCTCGGAAAGGATCTTCTGAGAACTCTTTAGTCCAATGCCATATATATAGGTAAGACCAACTTCTACTCTCTTTTCTCTTGGTAAGTCAACACCTGCTATTCTTGCCATACTTTTCTACACCTCCATTAAAAGATATCATCAAAAAATTTTTATATAGTGTTGTATTAAAACCTGTTCAAGCCTTTTTCACGGTTTTAACCGCCTTAGTCAGCCGCGCTTAAACAAGTCATAAACAAATTTTAATTTGTAAACCGCATTAAATCATGATACGCTAAGCGTTTCAAATTTAAGCGCTGTTCACACTTTCTTTTCGGATACCTCGTACTCATTAAACGTCAATCCGAAAAATTTACGAAATATACCAAAGATGGATTGCTTAACCTTGCTTTTGCTTATGCTTTGGGTTTTCACATATTACCATTACTTTGCCTTTTCTTTTTATAATTTTGCATTTCTCGCAAATCGGTTTTACTGACGGACGTACTTTCATTCCAATTACCTCCTTCTGATTATTGTCGGATCAACATTCGGAATACACCGAAATATGAGCCAAACTATTTACTTCTCCATGTAATTCTGCCTCTTGTAAGATCATAAGGACTCATTTCAAGAGTAACCTTATCACCGGGCAAAATCTTTATGAAATTCATTCTCAGTTTGCCTGAAATATGCGCTAACACCTGGTGCCCATTTTCAAGCTCCACTTTAAACATTGCGTTGGGCAGATTTTCAACAACCGTACCCTCTAATTCTAAGACATCTTCCTTAGCCACGCTATATCCTCCTTAGAAACTTTAACTAAATTCCGACAATGCTTTTCGCACCTCAGAGTTTGTAACCTTTCCCTGAGTGTTCAGCTTACCGCTGATAAACTCCGAAACAGATTTTGTACCCTGAATATGCTTGAGCTTTTTCTTTTTCGGACGGTCTACCTTACGCAATTCGCCGTTTGCCAGATAAGCAAAATTACCTTCTCTCGACAAAACAACAAACAGATCGCCCTTGTCTCGTCCCGCAATAGAACGGACTATTGAACCCTCTATAATCTCCATACCTTACTCCTACAACGTCAATATTTCATAACCGTCTTTTGTAATTAATACAGTGTTTTCATAGTGGGCCGATAAACTTCCGTCATCAGTCACAACAGTCCAGTCATCATCAAGGACTGCCACCTTATAGCTTCCAGCGTTAATCATTGGCTCAATGGCGAGCGTCATGCCTGCCGCAAGCTTTACCCCATGACCTGCTCTGCCGAAATTCGGCACACTCGGATCCTCATGAAGACTTTGTCCTATACCGTGTCCCACAAGATCACGGACAACGCCGTAACCGTGTTTCTCCGCATAGTTTTGGATTGCTGACGAAACATCACCTAATTTGGCACCGTGTTTCAAATACTTTAATCCCTCAAAAAAGCTCTGACGCGTTACATCTATAAGCTGCTGCGCCTCATCGGAAATTTTTCCGACTGCGAAAGTTCTTGCCGCATCACTGTGCCAGCCGTCAAGCACGGTACCCATATCAATGCTTATTATATCGCCTTCCCTGAGCACAGCCTTTTTACTCGGTATACCGTGAACCACCTCGTCATTTACTGACGCGCAAATACTTCCCGGAAAACCGTTATAATTGAGGAAATTAGGTTTACCACCCTTTGAAATAATAAAATCATACGCGATTTTATCAAGATGCGCCGTATTCACTCCAGGCTTTATCTGGCTTTCAATAAGCTCCAGAGCTTCCTTAGTGATTTTAGCCGACGCACGCATTTTTTCAACTTGACTTGCAGATTTTACAGTTATCATCTGAATTACACCTCAAGTCCCAGAGCCACAGCAACATTTTTTGTAGTGTCTTCAAGCTTCTCCTCACCCTGAGCAGTCACAAGAATACCTTCTTTTTTGTAATATTCCTTTATAGGCTCCGTCTGTTCATGATAGACATTAAGTCTGTTTTTAATTGTATCGGGGTTATCGTCAGCACGCTGAATTAACTCCCCGCCGCATTTATCACATTTACCCTCATTTTCAGGCTTATTTGAAATGACGTTGTACGGAGCGCCGCACTTTGAGCATTCACGTCTTGATGAAAGACGCTCTACAATTTTCTCATCGTCAACTTCAAGAGACAGCACCTTGTCAATCGTTATACCCGAATTTGTAAGTGCCTCAGCCTGAGCTGTTGTGCGCGGAAATCCGTCAAGGATAAATCCGTCTGCACAATCAGGCTTCTGTAATCTTTCTTTTATAAGTTCAACCATTACGTCATCCGGAACAAGTTTGCCGGCATTAATAAGCTTTTCCACACTTTTGCCGATTTCCGTCTGTTCCTTGATGGCGGTTCTCAGCATAACACCTGTTGAAATAGTGTTAATGCCAAGACGCTTTGATAAAATTTCTCCCTGAGTGCCTTTACCGGCCCCCGGGGGGCCCATTAATACCAAATTCATATATATACCGCCTTTCTGCTTTTCCGAAAATTTCAGAGCTTAATACAATTTTGATTTTTATATATACCATATGAGCATAATATACGTGTTCAAAAAATCAAAATGTGTCTAATACGCAATTCTTTATTCAAGGAAACCTTTATAATGACGCATAGTCATCTGCGACTCAATCTGTCTTACTGTTTCAAGCGCAACACCTTCCATAATCAGCAAAGAAGTACCGCCGATCTGAAGTGATGGTATATTGAATACGGCTCCGACAATTACCGGCATTATAGCGATAGCAGCAAGGAAAAACGCTCCGATAAGATTTAATCTTGAAGAAATCTTTCCTATATAATCGCTTGTCGGCTTACCAGGTCTTATACCCGGAATATATCCGCCGCTTTTCTTCATGTTATTCGCAAGCTCAATCGGATTGAACTGAATTGACGAATAGAAATATGTGAAGAACAATATAAGCAGCGCATACAATACAGCATAAACAACGCTGGTCCACCACTGAGACGCATAACCTGCTGACAAACAGCCGAGGATATAATATCCAATACCCGTCTGAGGCATATTGCCGCCTGTCACCAATCTAACGATTGTCGCAGGGAACGCCATAATTGATGAAGCAAAAATGATCGGCATAACGCCGCCTGCCGCAACCTTAATCGGAATATTCGTGCTCTGACCGCCGTACATCTTTCTGCCCACCACGCGCTTTGCGTACTGAACAGGAATTCTGCGCTCAGCGTCTGAGAAAAATACAACGAAGGTTATAGCCGCAACAGCTACTATAATTACAGCCGCAAGGAATACAATTCCTCCCGCGGTAAGACCTGTACTCAGCTTCTGCTGATACAGATTATATGCGGCTGTCGGTATTCTTGAAACAATACCCGCAAAGATGATAAGCGAAACACCGTTTCCAAGACCTTTTTCCGTAATAAGCTCACCCAGCCAGATAATAAACGCCGTGCCTGCGGTGAACGTGAGTACGATTACAAAGAAAGTAAGTACGCTCGGATTTGTGATAGCGTTACCCATGTTGAACAATGTAACATATAGTCCCGCGCCCTGCACAAACGCAAGCACAATACCAAGATATCTCGTAATCTTGTTAATCTTTTTTCTGCCTTCTACGCCTTCTTTTGCGAGACGTTCAAGTGAAGGTATTGCAACCGTCAGAAGCTGAACAATAATCGACGCGTTGATGTATGGTGAAACACCCATTGCCATAACCGTCGCGTTTGAAAACGCGCCGCCTGTAAATACATCAAACAAACTGAACAGATCAGTACCGCCGTTGCCCAAAAACGCCTGCATTGCTTCCGTACTCAGATAAGGCACCGGAATATGCGCACCGAATCTGAATATGATAAGCATCATCAGTGTAAATAAAATTCTACGACGTAAGTCAGGGATTTTCCATGCATTTCTTAAAGTCTGAAGCACTTTACATCACCTCTGCCTTTCCGCCTGCCTTTTCTATTTTTTCCTTCGCAGAAGCACTCATCTTTGCAACTCTTACAGTAAGCTTCTTTGTAAGCTCACCTCTGCCCAAAATTTTGACGCCGTCAAGAGTTTTGCTGATAATACCGTTTTCTTTCAATACTTCAGCTGTAACTTCAATTCCGTCTTCAAGCTTGTTAAGCTCCTCAACATTGACTGCTACATACTGCTTTGCAAATATATTTTTAAAACCACGTTTAGGAAGTCTTCTGTAAAGTGGCATCTGACCGCCTTCAAAGCCAGGTCTTACGCCGCCGCCTGAACGTGCGTTCTGTCCTTTATGACCTTTTCCCGAAGTTTTACCTGTGCCGCTTCCGATACCTCTGCCGACTCTCTTTGGAGCGAACTTGGAACCTTCAGCAGGTTTTAATTCGTTTAAGTTCATTTACTGCACCTCCTTGCTATTAGTTTTCTTCAACTGTTATCAGATGAGAAACCTTGTTTATCATTCCTCTGATCTGAGGTGTGTCATTATGCTCAACGACACTTCTTATTTTCTTTAGTCCCAAAGCCTCGACAGTGGCAATCTGATCCTTTTTTCTGCCGATAGTGCTTTTAACTAATGTAATTTTTAGTTTAGCCATTTATCGTGTCCTCCTACGCTATCACAAATTGCAGGCAATTTGCCTTGGATGCAACAGCATCTGCCAATTCGCAGCATACCTGCAATACTGCGTGTTGTTCAGCTACAGCTTACCATGTAAGCCTCTGACCTTATTAACCTCTGATTTGATCTACAGTCTTGCCTCTGAGATTTGCGACTTCCTCAATCTGCTTTAGCTCTGACAAGCCCTGTACAGTAGCGCTGACTACATTTCTCTTATTATTTGAACGCAGACTTTTTGCTCTGATATCCTTTATTCCGGCAAGCTCAAGCACTGCACGCGCAGCGCCGCCCGCGATAACGCCGGTACCCTGTGTGGCAGGCTTAAGAAGAACTTTACCTGCGCCCTGAATACCCATTACTTCATGAGGGATTGTTGTGCCTACAAGAGGAACATTTATAACATTCTTCTTCGCACTGTCGATACCCTTTCTGATCGCGTCTGGGATTTCAGCAGCCTTGCCCTGACCGAAGCCTACGTGACCATTTCTGTCACCTACAACGACCAGTGCGCTGAATCTCATTGTTCTACCGCCCTTAACGGTTTTAGCAACACGATTGATTGCTACGACATTCTCTTCAAGCTCTAAAGCTTCTACGTCTAATCTTTCAGTCACTTGTTTTCGTCCTCCTTCTGTTAGAATTCCAAGCCGCCCTCTCTTGCGCCTTCCGCAAGAGCGGCAACTCTGCCGTGATATACATATCCGCCTCTGTCGAATACTACTTCCTTAATACCGGCAGCGCATGCTTTCT
>CAJTPP010000017.1:34557-37966 GCA_910578235.1 uncultured Clostridia bacterium
CGCCTTCAATATTACCGCCGTAGCTATCGAAATCCTTATCCATACTTGAAGCTGCTACAAGTGTAACACCCTTTACATCATCAATAATCTGAGCGTATATATGCTTTGCACTTCTGAATACGTTTAGACGAGGTCTCTCCGCTGTGCCGGAGATGTTCTTTCTAACTCTCTGATGACGACGAATTCTTGCCGCTTTTTTATCTATCTTTTTTATCATTTAAGAACACTCCTTTCAATTATTTCTTCTTAGCTCCCGCTTTACCCTCTTTACGTCTGATATGTTCATCAATATACTTGATACCCTTACCCTTATAAGGTTCAGGCTGTCTGAACTCTCTGATTTTGGCAGCGGTTGCTCCAACATCTTCTTTGTTAGCGCCCTTTACAAGGATTTTGTTCGGCGCGGGAACTTCAATTGTAATTCCCTCCTTTGCTTCATACAATACAGGATGTGAATAACCAAGGCTCAGATTAAGAGTCTTGCCCTGCATAGCTGCTCTGTAACCAACACCGTTGATTTCAAGCTCTTTTGTAAATCCTTCTGTAACACCAACAACCATGTTGTTCACAAGTGTTCTTGTAAGGCCATGCAAAGACTTATGCATTTTATTTTCCGACGGACGCTCTACTGTGATAACTCCATCAGCCATCTTAATAATCATATCGGGATGAAGCTGTCTTGAAAGTGTTCCGTTCTTGCCTTTTACTGTGATTTCATTTGTATCACTGATCTTTACCTCTACTCCGGCAGGAACAGTGATAGGTAATTTACCTATTCTTGACATAGGATTTTTCCTCCTTAACTTAAATTCACTCTGCTTTCAAAGCAGGTTTTCAGTTATTTTTATAAATATTACCAGACGAAAGCCAATACTTCGCCGCCAATGTGCTGCTTTCTTGCCTCTTTGTCTGTCATAACGCCCTTAGATGTTGAGACGATCGCTATACCAAGTCCTTTTAAAACTCTCGGAAGCTCGTCAACACCGGCATAAAATCTAAGTCCCGGTTTAGAAACTCTTTTAAGCCCGCTTATAACTCTTTCCTTGTTAGGACCGTATTTCAAGTTGATTCTGATAACGCCCTGCTTACCGTCCTCAATTACCTGATAGCCGTTGATATAGCCCTCATTATCAAGAATTTCAACGATTGACTTCTTCATGTTTGAAGCGGGAACATCAACTGTCTCATGCTTTGATGAGCTTGCATTTCTTATTCTTGTAAGCAAATCTGCGATTGGATCAGTTATTTGCATTTATTTTACCTCCTTACGCTTCACAAACCCCAAGCGGTTTGCTTGCTATTTCCATCTGCCCGACCGTTTTTTGGTCAGTGTATCGTTTTTACCAGCTTGCCTTTCTTACACCCGGGATCTGGCCTTTATAAGCCAGCTCTCTGAAGCAGATACGGCAAATACCAAACTTTCTGAGGTAAGCGTGCGGTCTTCCGCAAATCTTACATCTTGTATAAGCCTGTGTTGAATACTTAGGCTTTTTCTGCTGTTTAATTATCATTGCTTTTCTTGCCATTGTTATATCCTCCTTCTCAATTATGAACGGAACGGAGCGCCCATCAGCTTTAACAGCTCGCGGGCTTCTTCATCTGTCTTTGCAGTAGTAACAATGTTAATATCCATACCTCTGATTTTATCGATTTTATCGTAATCAATTTCAGGGAATATAAGCTGTTCTTTGATACCAACGCTGTAGTTGCCTCTGCCGTCGAAGCCGTTAGGGTTGATACCTCTAAAGTCTCTTACACGCGGAAGCGCTACATTGAAAAATCTGTCTAAGAATTCATACATCTTATCGCTTCTAAGAGTTACCTTACAGCCGATGTTCATTCCTTCTCTTAATTTGAAGTTAGCAACTGACTTCTTAGCCTTTGTAACAATAGGCTTCTGGCCTGTTATGTCAGCTAAGTCTGAGCAAGCAGCCTCGATTGCCTTAGGGTTGTCTTTCGCTTCACCCATACCGATATTTATAACGATTTTGTCGAGCTTAGGGATTTGCATTGTGCTTTTATAGCTGAACTTCTCCATAAGAGCCGGAGCAACTTCTTTATTATATTTATCTTGCATTCTACTCATTGTTAGAATTTTCCTCCTCTCGAAAATTAATCGTTAAGCTCTGCATCACACTTTTTGCAGTATCTCATCTTTGAACCGTCTGCAAGAACCTTAACGCCTGTTCTTGCAGCCTTGCCGCACTTTGAGCAGACTCTCATTACATTTGAAGCGTCAATCGGCATTTCCTTATGGATGATACCGCTTTCCTGTCCCTGCATTCTTGCCTTCTGATGTCTCTTGGCAACTGCAACGCCCTCAACTATTACCTTACCGCTGTCAGGAATAGCTGTAATGATCTTACCCTCTTTACCTTTATCTTTACCGGCGATAACCTTTACGACATCGCCTCTTTTAACATGCATCTTTTTCATTGTAATACCTCCTCAAATTAAAGAACTTCCGGAGCCAATGATAGTATCTTCATGTACTCTTTATCTCTAAGCTCTCTTGCAACAGGGCCGAAAATACGAGTACCTCTCGGGTTTTTGTCATCTCTTACGATAACCGCCGCGTTTTCATCAAATCTTATATATGAACCGTCAGCGCGCTTTGACTCTTTAACTGTTCTGACTACAACAGCTTTTACAACGTCGCCTTTTTTTACAACGCCGCCCGGTGTTGCCTTCTTGACACTGCAAATGATTTCGTCGCCAACTGCTGCATATCTTTTTCTGCTGCCGCCCATTACACGGATACACATAACTTCCTTCGCACCCGTATTGTCAGCAACCTTCAAAAGTGTTTGTTGTTGAATCATTCCAACTTCCTCCTTCTTTTGGGATGCTATATTATTTAACCTTTTCTACTATTTCAACAAGTCTCCATCTCTTGTCCTTAGACAAAGGTCTTGTTTCCATAACCTTTACCTTGTCACCGATAGAGCATGTGTTTTCTTCATCATGCGCCTTAAGCTTGTAGGTGTTCTTCACAATCTTGCCATAAAGCGGATGCTTTCTGTTTTCTTCAATAGCAACAACAATTGTCTTATCCATCTTATTGCTTACTACTTTACCGATCTTTACTTTACGTCTGTTTCTTTCTTCCACAGATAAGTGCCTCCTTCCGCACATTACTTCTTAACTTTCTATCTGCTCTTAATTATAACATCGTCCATTACCCGCGCTGCGGGTAATTATGCATGTTCAAACAAGTCACGGCCTGTTGTTACATAGCACTGCCTTGCAGTTCTCTTTCATGAATGATGGTCAGTATACGAGCGATAGTCTTTTTTACATCACCAATTCTCTTTGGATTTTCCAACTGGTTAATAGCGTGTTGAAATCTCAGGTTGAAAAGCTCCTGCTTGCTCTCTGCAAGCTTTTCTTCCAATTCAGCCGTTGATAA
>CAJTPP010000017.1:38002-44675 GCA_910578235.1 uncultured Clostridia bacterium
CATCCTCTGCTTGACGTGTTACAAACTTACACTTAATAGGAAGCTTGTGCATAGCAAGACGCATAGCTTCTCTTGCCACCTCTTCACTTACTCCTGCCATCTCAAAAAGAATTCTGCCGGGCTTTACAACTGCTACCCAGTACTCAGGAGAACCCTTACCACTACCCATTCGGGTTTCAGCAGGCTTTCTTGTTACCGGCTTATCAGGGAATATCTTAATCCAAACCTGACCGCCACGCTTTGTATATCTTGTCATGGCAATACGGGCCGCCTCAATCTGTCTTGAGGTGATCCACGCAGGCTCCATAGCCTGCAAACCAAACTGACCGTTTGATACAACGTTACCGCGTGTTGCCTTACCCTTCATTCTGCCGCGCATAACTCGTCTGTATTTAACTCTCTTAGGTAGTAACATTACTGTCTGCCTCCCTTCGGTCTTCTGTCAGAGCGTCTTCTGTTATCGCGTCTGTTGTCAGCGGCCTGTGCGGCAGCTTCCTTTCTTCTTCCGTCTGCGACGTTCAGAATTTCGCCTTTATATATCCAGACCTTAACACCAAGGATACCATATGTTGTATGAGCCTCAGCAAAACCGTAATCAATATCAGCTCTCAAGGTCTGAAGAGGGATAGTGCCCTCGTGATACTGCTCTGTTCTTGCGATTTCAGCGCCGCCTACACGACCGGCAACCGCAGTCTTGATACCCTTGACGCCAAGACGCATTGCTCTGCCCATAACCTGCTTCATAGCGCGTCTGAACGAAATACGTCTTTCAAGCTGTGCCGCAATATTTTCGGCAACAAGCTGCGCGTTTGTATCAGGAGTTTTAACCTCCATAATATTCACATTAACTGTTTTTGAAGTAAGCTTTTCTATCTGAGCCTTAAGCTTATCAATTTCAGCTCCGCCTCTGCCGATAATAATACCAGGCTTAGCAGCGTGGATTGTTATGAAAACTCTGTTCTGCTTTCTTTCAATGCCAATCTTTGCGATACCCGCGTCATAGCATGCCTTTTTAACAAATTTTCTTATATTATAATCTTCAACCAGCTGGTCTCCGAAATCCTTTTTACCGGCAATCCATGTAGAATCCCAGTCTTTTATAACACCGACTCTAAGTCCATGTGGGTTAACCTTTTGTCCCATGAGTGAACCTCCTTTTCGATTAGTCTTCCATTTCCTTTAATACTAAAGTGATATGGCTGGTTCTCTTTAAAATCTTAAACGCTCTGCCCTGAGCATGAGGCTGAATTCTCTTTAAAGTAGGACCTTGTGTCGCGTAACATTCCGCAACGTATAATTTATTCTTATCCATATCATGATTGTTCTCTGCGTTTGCAACGGCTGACGCGAGAAGCTTTTTCAAATACTCGCTTGCCGCCTTCGGAGTATTATCAAGAATACCCTTTGCAACATTTGCAGGCTTATTTCTTATAAGATCAAGCACAATCTTCACCTTCCTCGGTGAAATACGAGCATATCTTAACACTGCGCGTGCTTCCATGTGGATTCCTCCTTTTGCAATAATTATAACGGGATTTAATCCCTCTGTAATTCAATAATTTTAAAACACATCAGATAATTTCAATTCTTAATTCTTATCAGTCTTTTCCGGACAATAGCCATACTCGCGCACCGCCTTGACCAAAAGAGCTGAAACGAGCAAAATGTGAAATTATCTGGATGTTTTTGCTCCGGCGTGTCCCTTGTATGTTCTTGTCGGTGCAAACTCGCCGAGTCTGTGGCCTACCATATCCTCGCTGATAAATACGGGAACATGCTTTCTGCCGTCATGAACCGCGATAGTGTGTCCAACCATTTCAGGGAAAATTGTGGAAGCTCTTGACCATGTTTTTACAACCTTTTTTTCGTTTGCAGCGTTCATAGCGTCAATTCTTTTCATAAGACGTTCTTCAACGAAAGGTCCTTTTTTAAGTGATCTGCCCATTAAATCTTCCTCCTTTCAATCTGTCAATAATTATTTAGAGTTTCTTCTCTTTACAATAAACTTATCAGTTCTGCTCTTCTTCTTTCTCGTCTTAAGACCAAGCGCTGGCTTACCCCAAGGAGTAACCGGTGCCGGACGTCCGATCGGTGATTTACCCTCACCACCGCCGTGCGGGTGATCATTCGGGTTCATAACTACGCCTCGAACAGTCGGTCTCCAGCCCATATGACGCTTTCTGCCGGCCTTACCGATAGAAATATTTGAATGTTCCTGATTACCTACAATACCAATTGTCGCTTTACAGTCAAGACGGATCATTCTAACCTCGCCCGACGGAAGCTTAACCTGCGCGTATTTATCTTCCTTAGCCATAAGCTGCGCGCTGTTACCCGCGCTTCTTACAAGCTGCGCACCCTTGCCCGGATACATCTCAACATTATGAATAAGCGTACCGACAGGGATATCCTTAATAAACAACGCGTTACCCGGTTTAATATCAGCGCCTTCGCCCGATACTACAACATCGCCGTCTGTAAGACCAACCGGAGCGATGATGTACGCCTTTTCGCCGTCTTCATACTGAATAAGAGCGATATTCGCGCTTCTGTTCGGATCATACTCTATGCCGATAACTGTTGCCGGCATACCGTCTTTATTTCTCTTGAAATCTATAATTCTGTACTTTCTTCTGTTACCGCCGCCTCTGTGACGAACAGTAATTCTGCCGTATGAGTTTCTGCCGGCGTGCTTTTCTTTCTTCGCGAGAAGCGAACGCTCGGGAGACTTCTTAGTAACTTCCGCGAAGTCTGAAACTGTCATAAATCTTCTGGCAGGCGAAGTAGGATTATACTTTTTAAGTGCCATTATCCTTTACTCTCCTTATCTCTATAATTTATACCGATTAAATGTCAAAGAACTCAATCGTCTTGCTGTCATCCGTAAGAGTTACAACGGCTTTTTTCCACGAAGGACGTCTGCCTTCGGTTCTGCCCATTCTCTTAACCTTGCCGAGAACATTCATTGTGTTTACTTTTGCAACCTTAACACCGAACACTTCTTCAACAGCTTTTTTTATTTCAACCTTATTCGCAGTCTTTGGTACTTCGAAGGTGTACTTCTTTATTTCGTTGCCTTCTCTGTCCAGAACAGTTTCCATACTGCGTTCAGAGATGATTGGTCTTTTCAGAATATCGTATGAATTCATTATGCAAGCACCTCCTCAATATTCGCTACGGCTTCTTTTGAAAGAATAAGCGCGTCATGACTCAGGATATCATATACATTGATAGCTCCCGCCTTATGCTCGCCGTCTTCCATCTTAGCCGACGGTGTTACGGAAACACCCTTTATATTTCTTGCAGACTTATAAATATTTTCATCCGCAAGATCTGTTACGATAAGAGCTTTTGTATTAACCTCAAGCCCTTTCAAAAGATTAACAATTTTTGCAGTCTTGATTTCATCAAGCTTAAGCTCGTCTATAACGAACACTTTGTAATCGGCATATTTAGCCGAAAGAGCGCTTCTTAAAGCAAGTCTCTTTACCTGCTTGTTAACGCTGAATCTGTAGCTTCTCGGCTTAGGACCAAGAGCCACGCCGCCGCCTGTCCACTGCGGAGCTCTGATACTGCCCTGTCTCGCACGGCCTGTACCCTTCTGTCTCCAAGGCTTAATGCCGCCGCCGCGTACTTCTGTACGCGTCTTTGTGGACTGCGTGCCTTGTCTTTGATTTGCAAGATAGTTTACAACTACCTGATGCAAAACTGTATTATTCACTTCAGCGGCAAAGATAGCGTCTGAAACTTCCATATCGCCTGTCTTTGCGCCTTCCATGTTATATAAAGCCACTTTAGCCATTATATTTCCTCCTTTCCAATAATCCTGATTATGCCTTTACGCTGTTTCTGATTGTAACAAGTCCGCCCTTGCTTCCGGGGATTGCACCCTTTACCAGAATTAAATTCTGCTCAGCGTCGATTTTAACAACCTCAAGATTCTGGACTGTAACTTTTTGAACACCCATGTGTCCCGGAAGTACCTTACCCTTGAACACTCGTCCCGGGTTAGAGCACATACCCATTGAACCGGAAACTCTCTTACTCTTGGAACCGTGAGTCATAGGACCTCTGTGAAGACCGTGCTTCATCGGGCCGGCAAAGCCTTTACCCTTTGAGATACCGCTTACATCCACCTTGTCTCCGGCCGCGAAAATGTCAGCCTTAATTTCATCGCCCACGTTCATACCTGAGATATCGTCCAGTCTGAACTCTCTGACATACTTTTTATTTGCAGTGTCTGCCTTTTTGAAATGACCGAGCTGCGGCTTGTTAAGATGCTTTTCCTTAACATCGCCGAAACCTACCTGTACAGCCTCGTAGCCGTCTGTATCAACAGTCTTCTTCTGAGTAACAACGCATGGTCCCGCCATAACAACCGTTACCGGAATGACTACTCCGCCTTCGCCAAAGATCTGCGTCATACCAATCTTTGTGCCTAAAATTGCTTTTTCCATGATTTTTCCTCCTTAATCAGTTATTGGTTTCCGCAAGCAAAACGGAAACTTGACCTGCATCATAATCCGCTGAGGATTACTGCATTTTTTTGAGTGATTTACTTCTGTATAACGTCGATTTCGACGCCGGCAGGTAAATCTATCTTGATCAGTGATTCCATGGTCTTCGCACCCGGAACAACTATATCAATCAATCTTTTGTGAGTTCTTCTCTCGAACTGCTCACGAGAATCCTTGTACTTATGCACCGCTCTCAGGATTGTGATAACTTCCTTATCTGTCGGAAGCGGAATAGGACCCGACACCTTAGCGCCTGTTCTTTTCGCAATCTCTACAATCTTTTCAGCGCTCTGATCGAGAACGACGTGATCATAAGCCTTCAACTTGATTCTGATTTTCTGGTTTGCTGCCATACTTTTCCCTCCTTGAATTTTTATAGTGTTGTAATCTGCACGACAGCGCTTTGAGAAAATTGCACACACCGCCGGGTGTTTCGCACCACCCTCAAATGAAAACCCGAACTGTTTATATAGCTCGGGCAAAGTTAGTCAATTTTCACCGCATACGTATCCCGTGCAGCCCGCAAAAGCGCGCTTTGTCTAATAGGTACAATATGCAAATACTTAACTGCCGCCCGGTTTCCTGAATCGGACTCGCTCCGCGGAAAAACCGGCTTCAAAGAGCCGCAACCTCCCGCATCATTGCTTGTCAGTATCAAATGTCCGCACGCTTAAAGCATGCTCACATAAGTCACAACACGACTATTATACACAATTTAAGGACATATTTCAAGTTTTTTCATAAAAAAATTTCATTAAATTTTCTACAAATTTAATGAAATTTAAAACGAGTTTTTGTGCATATTTTTAGATATATATTTTATTGGAACAAAAAAACAAAAATTTTACACATATCCGTCAGAAGTGCACATATAATCTGCTTTTTTGACAAATAAATCTTTTAAACTCAAACTGTCTATATTATCAATAAACATCTGCACAAGTTCATTTGCGCTATATTTTATTTCTTCATTCTTTACAACCCGTATACTTTGTCTTTCATCAAAAACCGCTTTGCTAAACTCCGTAAAAAAATAAAATGATAGCTCCTGAAATCCCAAACAATCAAACATATCTGTCAGTTTATTTCTGTTTGCCTCAAATTTATAAGCATTTTTTAAAATATCCATTAATTTTTCGGGACACAAAACTTTGAAAACGCGCCATTCCTGCGTAAACGCTATTTCTTCAAACATAAAATATTCCTCCTAAGCAGATTATATCTACTATTAAGTATATACTCTAACAGGTGTATTGTCAAGTAAATATATACATAATAAATTATATAATATAACAAACTATTTACGAGGTAAACTATTATGGCTATAAGACTTACTCTGGATAAAGTTCTAAACGAAAAGAATATCACAAGATATATACTTTCAAAGGAAACAAAAATAAAATACCAAACAATTGATAAATATTATAAAAATAATATTGTACGTTATGACAGTTATATTTTAAACAAAATCTGTATCGCTCTTGACTGTGACATTTCTGATATTATAGAATTCAAAAAGGACTAAAAAGACGGACACCGTTATCTGCAGTATAATAAAATCAGCCGACAGGCTCGGGTACGGATTTCGAGCGGTTAAACAACTTGCAGGCAAGTTGCGGGCTTAGAAACTGTAAGTTTCGCAGCCGTAGTAATAGGCGGTCGTTTCGGAAAGGAAATATTATGAGTGAATTAACGATAAATCTTATCTTAATTTTGCTTATTGTATGGATAATAAAGAAATAACCGCCCTATTGTAACGAAATAGGACGGTTTTAGGGTAGAAATTCTATTCTACAAACATCTTAAAAAGTTATGTATAGAAACGACTGTTTTGCCGCTCCTACTCTTTACCTGAATTATACCACAAAAAAATTTATATGTCAACAATCATTCTACCGCATCATCAAAAAGCAGGGAATGCATAAATCCGTGCAGACTGACAGTCATAATATCGCCGCCGACAGGCTCGCCGTCAACGCACAGCACATTCGCCCGAACCTGCTCGCCGACGTCGGCCGGATAATTTTCTACTATATAGGTATAGCGCACGCCATGCATACCCATATAAGGACGCAGATCAAGCCCCGCTTTTATCTGTATTTTATTGTAATTTTCATACACCCTGTCAAACGGATCGGGAATAATTACTTCGGCCG
>CAJTPP010000018.1 GCA_910578235.1 uncultured Clostridia bacterium
ACGGAGAGGGCTATATTCACGGTGTAGGTTATAATGCGAATGGTGAGCTTGGTGCCGGTAATGTTGATACGGATAATAATTTGAAGGATACATCGCTTATAAAAGATATTGTTCAGATTTCAGGTTCGTCAAACGGTCATTTCAGTGCCGCTGTAAAAGATGACGGAACTGTATGGACATGGGGATATAATGCATATGGTCAGCTTGGTAATGGTACTACTGACAATAAACTTACTCCTATTCAGGTTGGCGGCGGTTCGTCTAATGCTATGAAGCTGCGTTACGGCGCTGTGTTTGAAGCTGATGGTATTACACCGGTACAGGATAAAAATGGTAATGATATTGTTTATAATAAACCAACAGAGCTTTTAACAACTGTATATATAGAAGAAGATCAGACATTTAAAATTGAGACTTCTGATATTCAGGTAGAAAAGAGCTTTAGTCTGCTTAAAGCGAATGCGGTTGTTAAGCCTGAGGATTTGAAATTCTATTCGTTTAATGAGAATATTGCGACCGTAGATGAAAATACAGGTCTTGTTACGCCTGCCGGCGGAAAATACGGAATGGCGATTATCATGGTTAAGGATCTCTCATCAGGTTACAGCGCAATTGTGCGCGTAGGAATACGACCGGCAGACGCGGTTGCTATGCCGATGATTGCTGTTGGCGGCAGTCATATGGTAGCAGTAAAAGCAAACGGAACAGTATGGACTTGGGGTTATAACGGTAACGGCGAGCTTGGTATAGGAAATAATAAAAATTCAATTGTTCCTATGCAGGTATTGACAGGCGAGCAGGGCAGCGACAGCGGTTATCTTGAAAATATTATTCAGGTAGCTGCCGGCTCTAATCACACTGTTGCTCTTGATGCAAACGGAGATATATGGACATGGGGTAACAATGCTAATTATGAGCTTGGTAGAACAATTACGGATCCTCAGCAGCAAAGAGTTCCCGGTAAGGTACAGGGCATATCGGACGTAGTTTCTATGGTTGCGGGATATTATCATACTCTTGTTATAAAGAAGGATGGTACTGTATATTCATGGGGACACAACGGTCATGGCTGTCTTGGAAATGGTGATGCGACAAGCACAGCTATACCGCAGAAAGTTCGCGGCGGTGCAACTGGTAATGCTTATTTAACTGATATTGTACAGGTAACAGCGGGTTATTATCACAGTATGGCACTTAAAGCCAATGGTTCTGTGTTTGCCTGGGGTGCAGCACAGTATGGACAGCTTGGTAATAATGCATATGGTGGTGACCGATCTTATCCGGCATATTATGTGCCTGTACAGGTTGAAGATGGTGAACAGAACAGTGACAGTGGTTATCTTGAAGATGTTGTGCAGATAGACGCAATGGGAGGATATGGTCATTATTATGCATACGCTGTTCATTATAATCACTATGTAGGAACAAGTTTGGCATTAACAGAAGATAAAACAGTATATGGTTGGGGAAGTTCATATTATGGTGACTTGGCAAGATCAGACAGCTGGACGCATCCGACACCGATAAAAATTGATAAAGTAACAAATGCAGGAACAGCCGATGAAACAAGAGAAGAACTGAATAATATAGTGCAGGTAGCCGGAGGCGGTGGAGGCGCATATGCGAACCGAGGAGGTGTGTTTGGTAGTTATACACATTCACTGTTCCTTGACAACGATGGCAAGATTCACTCTGTTGGTTATAATAGTAATGGTCAGCTTGGTAATGGTGAAACAGCAGGAGGTGGAATTGATTTACAGGATGTTATTGGACTGGAAAATGTTATTCAGGTAGTTGGTGGTAAGAACGGTTACACAAGCGCTGCGGTAAGAGATGATGGTACTGTATGGTCATGGGGTTATAATAACTATGGTCAGCTTGGTAATAATTCTACAGTTGATCAGCATATTCCGTTGAATGTAGGTTATCCTCCTACAACAAACTTTGATATTGGCGACGCTAAGGTCATGAAGAAAAATGATCTGAGTCCAATACCTGTGCCTGTACGTGAATACAATTGGACCAATGTTATGCCGAGAAGTATGACGGCAGCTCATGCTATCGCGGAGGATGAAAAGATTGTAATTGACACAACTACTATAATTGGTGAACAAATCTTTGGATTTAATCTTATAAGCGATAAGAGTTCGTCTCTTTCGAGGGCTGAGGATATTAAAATTGAATCTTTTGATAAGACATTGCTTACAATTGAAAACGGCAATGAAATTGTTCCTAACGATAATGGTAAATACGGAACAGGTGTAGTTATCATAAGGGATACGGATCCGACAAGAAACTTCATGGGTATAATACGCGTAGAAGTCAGACCTAAGGATTCTGTAGCGACACCTATGGTATCAGCTAATATGTTTGGTACTGTAGCGCTTAAGTCAGACGGAACAGTATGGACATGGGGTTATAATGTAAACGGCCAGCTTGGTAATGATGATACGGCTGATTCATATACGCCTGTACAGGTAGTCGGTGGTGAATCAGGCAGTGCTTATCTTGATAAGGTAGTACAGATATCTGCAGGCGGTTCAAATAATGGCGCGCATCGTCATTTTGTATTGGCGCTTCGTGAGAATGGAACAGTATTTGCATGGGGTAATAATACCTATGGTCAGCTTGGTAATGGTGTAACAGGTCATCCGACAGACGCATCAGGTAATTACCTGACACCTGTACAGGTAGTCGGCGGCGAGTCAGGTAATGTTTATCTTGAAGATATAGTACAAATAGCCGCAGGTTCCATGTTTGCAATGGCACTTGACAGAAATGGTAATGTCTATACATGGGGAAGAAATAATATGAATCAGCTTGGTAATACTGAAACAACTGATTCAAATAAACCGGTACGTCCGGCAGGCGGACATTCGTACACGATGTATCTTGGAGATGTTGTACAAATAGCTGCAGGCGGTGACTGGTCGGGCGGTATGTATGACTTTGCTGTGGTTCTTAAAAAGGACGGCAGTGTAATGACATGGGGTAATAATACCTATGGTCAGCTCGGTAATAGTAAAGCCGGAGGTAATGAGTCTATGCCTGTGCGCGTAACAGGTATAACTGACTCAGGTTTGAATGAAATTGTACAGATATCTGCCGGGGGAATTTCCGGTGCTGCTTTGACAACGGGACATAAGGTTTACACATGGGGTTATAATGGTCAGAAACAGCTTGGTTCAGGCTATGATGACGGTTACAGAAATGCCCCGGTTGTTGTAAAGACAGACGCGGATAATGAGCTTGAAAATGTAGTTGAGATTGTTTCAGGATCACAGCAGATGGCTGCGCGCATTATTGATATGGTAGATGGTGAACCTGTTGTTGCAGACGGAAAGCATATTACTAAGGTATATGCATGGGGCGATAACTCATACCGCCAGATCGGTGTAGACAGCACTTCTTCATCATATCCATATGCAACACGCGTACATGACGGACTGACGGAAACTAATTCAGGATATCTTGAGGATACGGTAGGATTGTATGCGGGCGGCTATCATATGGGCGCAATTCAGTCAGATTATTCTGTATGGGATTGGGGCCGTAATGAGTATGGCCAGCTTGGTGACGGTACAATTGATACAAGAAGTACGCCTGTACAGGTTGTATCAGATAAAGGACAGCCACAGCTTACAATTTCTGATGCTGTATTGACACGAGACAGTGTGGATACAGATGTAACTATTTATTATGATACATTAAGAATAGTTGACGAAAACAGAACTATCACAACAGTACAGGTAGGAGATACTTTAAGTATTGATCTTAGCAGTATCGGAGGCGTGTCATCCTTTAACCTGCTGAAGGAATCAGCGTACGCACCTGAGGATTTGAGTTTCCATTCAATGAATACTGATGTTGCGGATGTTGATGGAACAACAGGTGTAGTAACAGCATATAAGACAGGTATCACATATATTATAGTACGTGATAAGAAAGGTGCGGAAGGCTTCTTCAAGCTGAATGTTGTACCTAAGGGCGACAGCTATATCGCATATCCGGAGGTTCGCGCAGGTACGGCGCATGCTGTAGCTTTGAAAGCGGACGGTACTGTATGGTCATGGGGTTATAATGACTATGGAGAGCTTGGAATAGGCACAGTTGGCGGACAGCATGATCAGCCTGCACAAGTACTTAGAAAAGAAAATCAGAGTGATCCTTCTTCAGCAAATATACCTCTTACAAATGTTATAAAAATAGCAGTTGGTGGTCATCATAACCTTGCGCTTACAGCAACAGGTCAGGTATACGCATGGGGCTGGGGACATCATGGCGAGCTTGGCGACGGTCTTACAACTGATCATAACGCGTTGGTTGCAATGCAGGTTGTAGGAACAAGCTACAGCAATACTAATACAGATACAGTACTTGGTGATAATAACGGCAGCGGATTTATAGTAGATATAGCCGCTGCGGGATACAGTAACTATACTTCTTATTCAATGGCGCTTGATATAGCGGGCAATGTTTATACATGGGGTAAAAACTTTACAGGATCTATTCAACCGCAGAATACAAATGAAAACTATTCACGCGGAGTTCCTGCGAATATATCTGATGCCAATTCTATGCTTAAAGGCACAGTAAAGCTTGTTGCCGACTCAATCGGACATACCGGAAGAGTTCTGCGCGGAGACGGACAGATCGTAGCGTGGGGACATAACAACAATGGTGAGTTCGGTAATAATACAAGCGGTATTAGAGTTGGTGTTACAACTCAGGCTAATCTGAACGGTAAAAGAGCGGTTTACGCTAAGGGCGGTCATGCCAGTGTTGCGGCTATAACAACAGACGGACTTGTTTTGACATGGGGTTATTCATATTATGGCGCTACTGCGACAGGTAATGGTACTAACCTGCTTGTACCTACTGTTATTGCTGATTACAGCAAGCATAAATATGAAGAACCGACACTTTCTTCCGCAGGCGAGGTGACATTATTTGCCGAGGAAGGCGAAGATGTTTCGCTTAAAGAAGTATCCGCTGTGCTTACAACAAAGGCTACAGCTGAAACTGGTGAAACACCTAAAGCTCTTGGTGTTGAAAGTGATGAGACAATGGGCGGTATTACTGCTGTATATGAAATAGAGTTGCCGCTTGGATCACTGACAGCGAAACCGGTTGTGTTTGCTAATGATAAAAATGCGTCAATACAGTTCTATAATGTTGACATGTCAGCTCTTGAGGGCGATGTCTTTACAGAAGGCGATAACGCAAGCTATGCGGGAGCAAGTTATAATACTTATGATATATCTGCAGATGAAGATGAAAAGATTGAGCAATATGTGAAGCTGCATGTAACATCAGCTTCGGGCAATACACATGCAGATTATCTGATTAAGCTTATTAACTATCCGTCAGAAACAATAACAGCTTTGCCGGTATGGGTAGATATATCATCTATTTCGGGAGTTGTTATGACTGACGGCAGAGTATACACAGCAGGTCAGGCAAACAGACCTGCGCTTGGACGCGGTACAGCTTCACAGGATAATCCGATTAATTTTGGTACAGTCGGCAGAGTACATGCGGGTGACTCCGGAGCGGAGGGCACATATATTGAAGATATAATTTATGCTGCCACTTCAAACAGTGAAAGAGAAGCTATGTACGCAATCAAGGAAAACGGAAGTATATGGTCATGGGGTGATAATTATTACTTCCAGCTTGGAAACGGTACAAACAGAGATGAAAATGAGCCTGTAAGAATAGGCGCGTCTTATCTGACAATGAAGAAGTATTTGTATTCATTGAAGGTAGACGGAGGAAGCATCACACTTCCTGCTCCTTCAGTTGATTCGTTCAATGTGTTTGACACTCAGACGGGTCAAAGTACAAATGCCGAACTGTTGTGGCAGACATATGACGGAAGCAGTGATATTATAACTGTTAATCCGCAGACAGGCGAAATTACGCCTGTAGGTGTAGGAACAACATATGTCATAGTATCTGTAGCGAATGATCCGCTTACAACAGGTCTTGTAAAAATAGAGGTTGGTCCGTCTGATACAGTAGTCGGCGGAGGTGTCGGAAGTAGTGTTGCATATCCTCAGGTTGCGGCAGGCAGTGATTTTACTGTAGCGCTTAAGGCAGACGGAACAGTCTGGACTTGGGGAAGTGATGCGCACGGTCAGATTGGTAACGGCGGTTATAACGACGGAGCAATAGTATATCCGGAGAAGATTGACAGCCTGTCCAATATTGTAAAAGTGACAGCTGCAGGTCAGTTTGCCGCAGCTCTCGATAAAGACGGTCATGTATGGACATGGGGAAGAAATGACGCCGGTCAGCTTGGCAACGACACAACAGATAATTCTTATGAGCCTGTACAGGTGCGTAAGGGTGCACAGAATGCATCAGGCGATTATCTTGAAAATATAGTGGCAATCGCTGCTGGTGGTTTAAGTGATGATAAGGGCTTTGTCCTTGCTGTAGACAGTAACGGCTCTGTATATGGATTTGGTTCAAATGACAGTAAACAGATTACAACCGCAAATGTTAATAATTATACAGAACCTGCTCTCACGCCTGTCGCAAATGCTGTAGACGTAAGAGCTGGACGCGGAGCTACAAGCTATATTCTTACATCAAGCGGATCACTTTACGCTTTGGGTAAGAACAATATGTATGAATACGGAACAGGCTCAACATCAGGTTCTGTTCTAACAATGGTACCGCTTGCAAACCGTGTAATGGCTATTGGCGCGGGTAATCAGAACGGCATGGCCGTAACATATTCGCTTAACGCGTCAAATACGCCTCAGACAGAGACATATGCTTGGGGTAATAATGACAACTTTGCGATTTCTCCGCTTAATTCAGCATATATAAGCAAGCCTACTCTTATGACAGGACGCATGAATACTGCTTTGCTTGGCGGAGGTGACAGTGTTTATACTGTAGACAAGGACGGAAATGTAAAGATGTCCGGTCTTGGTAATCATGGTCAGCTTGCAAATGGTTCAACATCAAATTCAACATCTAGTGAACCTTATGCTGACTTTACAAAGTCTGATGATACAACTGCGGACGATGCAATAGGCGCGGCAACATCAATAGGCGGCACACATTCGCTGTATATTGATTCGCAAGGCCATGTATGGAGTACAGGTAACAATACTTCATCACAGCTTGCGCTGCAGCATGCCGGCGATGAAATCAACAAGGCTCAGATGATTGGCGCTCAGCCTACAGTTATAGTGAAGGAAAGAGAAATCCTTGCTAAGAGAGGCGCTACAACAAGTATAGATAATATTCTTGAAGTAGTGGGTGAGTTTAATGTATTCTCATCTGCTGACGCGGCAGCTGATTACAGTCAGGAATTTGACGTATGGGATACGAGTGTCGCTGATATAGATTCAAACGGAGTAATTACGGGTAACGGCGTAGGTCAGACATATGCTTCAATTTTGGTTAAAAATGCATTGGGAGCGGAAATAACGACTGTTTATGTGCTTATATCTGTAGTTCCGAATGAAGATGAATATATTACATATCCGATGGTTGAATCGGGACAGACGCATACAGTCGCTTTGAAAGCGGACGGTACAGTATGGTCATGGGGTAACAACGCATCTGGCCAGCTTGGTCTCGGATATACAGGCGGAATGGAGACAGAACCTCAAAAGGTTATGTCTAACATTAAGAAGATTGCCGTAGGCGATAATTTCGTAATGGCGCTTGATTTTGACGGAAATGTATGGACATGGGGAATGAATAACTATGGCCAGCTTGGTATCGGAGTGGCTACAAATGTTCAGGTGAATACACCGACAATCGTACAGGCATTTGTTGATATGAAGCAGACCATTACCGATATATCCGCAGGCGGATATGGAACAGATGAATTTGCTCTTGCACTTTCAAATACAATGGACGTATACGGTTGGGGTAAAAATTCAAGCAGACAGATTATTAATCAAAATATAAATTATTATACAAAACCGGTTTACACAGGAGTATCAAGAGCGATCTCAATAGCTGCCGGACGTGACGCTACAAGCTATGTTCTGTCAGAAACAGGCAAAGTATACGCTTGGGGTACTAACCAGTACATGGAACATGGTACAAAAGATCTTGCGTCATCATCAATCGTGAAATCACAAGTATCTTTGGATAGTAAGATTGTTGCGATTGCCGCGGGTTATAAGAGCGGTTTTGCAATTACGGATGACAGAAAGACATACGTATGGGGCAAGGGTGTTGATAACCAGCTTGGTCTTGTCAATTCCGACGGTATGCCTGTAAGAAACGCTGATATCGCGGGAGTAATCCGTGTAAGCGGAGCACAGTCAACCTTTGCAATCAAGGAAAACACAAAGGAACTGCTTGCTACGGGACGTAACTCATACGGTATGCTCGGAACAGGCTCTTCAAATAATACGGAAAGCACATTTGAAACTGTAAAAGCGGATAATGATAACAGCTTTACAAGAGCAATCTGGGCTGACGCAAGTAATTCGGGAAATCATTCGGTTGCTATAAGAAATAATGGTGACGTATATGCATGGGGACGCGGAGACCAGGGCCAGCTTGGTAACGGAGCCTTTAATGACAGCGCGTATCCGACAACTGTTGGAACAAAGCATATTAAGGTAAACGGAATTGATAATAACAGAATACTTACATATGTTGGCGCAAGCAATAAAATTATTTACCCTGAAATTGTTTCAGGCTTCAACGTATTCAAAGAAAATGTTGCTGGTACCGCTGAAAGTAAGTTCAGATATGTTTCATCAGATGAAAATATAGTAGAAATCCCTGATACTACGGTTCCTACGCTGGTATTCAAGGGCGTAGGTGAAGCGTCAGTAGTAATTGCTGATGAAAACAGCGATCTGTATCTTCTTATAAAAGTTCAGGTACTTCCGGAAGGATATCAGGATGCAGTAACTAATAACACAGCTGTATTCCCGCAAGTTGCGGCCGGTGAGGATTATTCTATAGCTCTGAAAGCGGATGGAACAGTCTGGACATGGGGTTCAAATTCTTACGGACAGCTGGGTATAAATGAAACATCTCAGAATAAACCGTATTCAGGCTCGCCTGTACAGGTAATATTACCGGGCGGCGATGCTCTTGAAGATATTGTCGATATTGCGACAGGTATGAATACAGCATACGCTTTGACAAAAGACGGCTATGTATATGCGTGGGGACGCAATGTTTACGCGGCTCTTGGTCAGGGTGTAGGTTCAGATTATGCTCAGATATATCCTGTTAAGGTAAAGAGCACAGATGGAAACGGTTCTCTGGGTGACGGTTTTGAAAGCAAGATTGTTGCTATTGCCGCAGGTGAGTATAGCGCTATGGCTATTCTCGGAAACGGAACAGCCTATGCATGGGGTTATAACGGCTATGGAAATCTTGGCGTAAATGCAGGCGGTAACGAGCTTCCGAAGAAGGTAGTCGGTGTTAATAACGCTATTGATGCGGAGATGGGAACATACTCAACCGCAATACTGAATAAGGATACAACTGTATTTACTGTAGGTTATAACTACTACGGTGAAGGCGGCGTTGGAAACACAGGAAACTATGGTCTTGTAAAGAAGGTGAAGAAATCTGCTGATATTGATACATTAAAGGGTGTAGTAAGTATCGGACGGGGAGATCACCATGGCGCATATGTAACCTTTGAATTAAAAGAGAATGTAACAGATCAGTATGACGCGTTTGAAAATTATGTGTATGCTACAGGCTATAATATGGAAGGTATAACGGCCACAAATACTGCGGATCGTTATAATGTATATCCTGTACGCGCTACGACAGACGGCACAACACCTCTTACAGGTATTTCTCAGATAGTAACAGGTTACAGAACCCATACCGCGCTGACAAATTCAGAAAACGCGAATGTATATGCGTGGGGTTATAACAATATCGGTCAGACAGGCAACGGCTATATTGGCGGAAACATGCTTCTTCCGAAGCTTGTTAAGCAGAATAACAGCGGCACGGATGATCTGTCAAATATAATGCTTATTGGTGAAGGCTCACACAGCTCGCATATGATTGCCGCATCAAAAACAGGCGGAGTATACGTATGGGGTAACAATAATGCATATCAGATTGGCGATCAGACAAATGAAAACAGCGCATATCCTGTTGCTGTAGGTAGCAGCGCGCTGAACATTGATAAGCGCGTAATCAGAATTCAGACTTCGGAAGCGGCTGATGTGACAGCAAGCACATCCGCAAAGCTATTCTCTTTGTTTGACGGAGCATTTGAGCAGACAAGTGAAATTACGTGGAGAATTCTTGATGAAAATATTGCTCAGTTAGTTAATACTACCGGAACTGTAACTTCAGGAGATTTAAAATCCAATGTAGCTACAATTCAGGGACTTAAGAACGGAACAACTGTTATTATAGCGACTGATTCAATAACAGGCAAAACAGTTTCAGCTCGTATTACGGTTTGTGAAGGCTTCACAAATCCGAAAATTGCGATAGGAAATGATTTTGTAATCGCGCTTAAGGCAGACGGTACTATCTGGGGCTGGGGTGCGAATGATTACGGTAAGACAGGTACGGGCACATCTTCATCTGTCATTGTTTCACCTACACTGATTGACAAATATATTAATCCGACAAACAATCAGGTATTTGATATAGCATACAGTGATACGGAAGGTATGCTTGATATAGCAGTCGGCGCGGATCATGCTCTCGCAATTGATCAGGATGGTCAGCTGTATGCATGGGGACTGAACAATTACGGTCAGCTGGGCGTTAACTACTATTCATATAACAACGCAGATAAGCCTGTTATGATAAAAGATCTTTCAGACGCGCAGATCGTTGCGGTTGCCGCAGGCGGTGATCACAGTCTTGCTCTGACAGATACCGGCTATGTGTACGCATTTGGTAAAAATACCAGAGGTCAGCTTGGAAATGGCGGAGCTCACGGAAACCAGAGTCCGACTCCGGCGATAATTAAGGGTGTCGGCGGTAACGGAACGCTGAGCGGTGTTGTTGATATAGCAGCGGGCGCTGAACATTCAATGGTAATGCTTGGCAACGGTTCTCTGTGGACATTTGGTGATAATACCAATAAACAGCTCGGTGTTGACTCATTGAGTGACGGAAATAAATACAGCGCAAATATTATGCAGGTAAAACTTCCTGAAGATACGGTTGTTTCTGCAATAAAAGCGGGTGTTTATAACTCAGCGTTTATAACAAACAAAGGCGATGCTTATATTTGGGGTAATAATGAATTCCATCAGGTATTGAATAACAGCGTAGGCGATCAGGCTTCGTCTCCGATGAAGCTTATAATCTCGGGAGAAGACAGCGCGATAACCGATATTCAGTTCGGCGGCGCGCGTTCGGCTGATACTCATATGGTTGTAATGACCGAAGAAGGAAAGATTTACTCTTGGGGAGCTGACGACCGAGGACAGGTCGGAAATGATGTTAATACAAATGATAAGATTAACACACCTTATAAGGTAAGCATAAATGGCAGTGACAGTAATGTTTGGGGAATTGGCGCAGGCGGCGCTAATACTTCGGCAATATTGAACGATGGTTATGTATGGACCTGGGGCGCGAGCGATAAGGGACAGATTGGCGACGGTACAGCCGGACAGTCAACAGGATCTCCGACAAACAGACTTGTTCCGTCAAAGACAGGTGAAGATTATATTACACTTGACGAATATTTTGTAACGCTTCGTCCGGGTGATACAGCTAATATCAACCCTGTATATAATAAGTTCTTCAATGTTAAGGAGAATATTGATGACAGCGTGGTATTTACCGCTGATTCGCTGAACGCGTCTGTCGCGTCCGTAAGCGGTATGACAATCAGTCCTGTAGCTACAGGTAAGACAGAGGTTGTTATTACAGGCAACGGCAAGCAGGCAACTGTTAAGGTAATTGTTCTTGAGGACGGTTATAAAACTCTGCCGCAGGTAGGTTCAGGAGAAGGATTTACAGTAGCGCTTGATAAGGACGGCACAGTCTGGACATGGGGCAGAAATGATTTCGGTCAGCTTGGTGACGGAAGCACAGAAAAACGTATTGTGCCTATGGATATTGCGTTTGACTTTGCCGGATCAGAATATATTACAAGAATTGAGACAGGTAACTCTCATACTATAGCTCTTGACAGCACAGGCAAGGTATGGGCATGGGGTTACGGTGGTTTAGGCCAGCTTGGAATAGGCACAGCTAATAATTCTCAGACACCTGTTAAGATCAGTCTTCCTGATGATGTGGAAGCTGTTGATATAGCTGTGGGAGAAACAACAAGCTATGCTCTTGACAATGTAGGCCGCGTTTACGCATGGGGCAACATAAAGCCGGGTACAGGTTACGGCCTGAAACCGATTAAGCTTGACTTGTTTGAAAGAATGATTGAAGTTTCAGGCAAGTATGGATTGAAGGCGGACGGTACTATCTGGCAGATACCAAATGTAAACGGATCTTCTGTAATTATTAAGAAAGATACAAAGGATGTACGTTTTGTAAGAATAGCTTCTGATGATCATATCAGCAGCGGCGCGGCTGATGATGCCGATACCACACATACATTGCTGATTTCAAGAGACGGCGAATTGTATGTATTCGGTGATAATAAACACGGCGAACTTGGTCTTGGTGAAGCGTTTGATACAGTAGGCGATAATAATATACATAAGATTGACAGTCTGAGCGATATTGTAGACATAGCGGCAGGCTATCATTACAGCGTTGCAGTAACGGGCAGCGGTGAAGTATACGCATGGGGTATCAACACGCCTTACGGACAGTCAGGTCAGGAACGTAACAGAGATTATAAGGTTCCGACTCTTGTTAATTATCCAGGTGAGGCTAACAGTATTATTCTTGCGGCAGCCGGAATGGATCATACAGTAACAGTTGACAATGAAGGTTATGTATGGAGCTTCGGCGGCAATGAATACAGCCAGCTTGGTAATCAGGATAACTCTAATTCTTATACGCCTGTAATAGCGGGCAAGATGCAAATAAGCGTTAAACCGCAGATTATCCGCATGAATGTGGGTGACAGTGTTGATGTAACAACAGGACCGCAGGCGCTTGACGTGAGCATAGCGGAATATTTGAATTTGCTTGGTAATACAGCGTTGGGCGGCAATGACTTTACGGTTGAGCCTCTTGACCTGTCGGCGTCAATTGTAGAAGTAGATGCTGATGGCCGTGTGGTTACAGGTCTTAATAAGGGTAAGGCAACGCTGAAGGTTAAGACAACATCTTCAGGCACAGTCGGTTATGTGACAGTCTATGTCGGCCAGAATGCAGGCGAGTATTACCCGATGGTAGACGGTGGTGAAAATCACAGCGTTGCGCTTAAGGCTGACGGAACAGTCTGGACATGGGGCGCTAATAACTATGGCCAGCTTAATGGTACAACAGGATCAGATACAACAACACCTGAACAGGTAATTCTTGATGAGGATATTGTCAACATAGCTGTAGGATTTAATCATACCCTTGCTGTAGGACTGAGCGGAAAAGTATATTCATGGGGTAAAAATGATGTAGGTCAGCTTGGTAACAGCAATACTGACAGAACAGTAACTGCTGTTGATACAGTGAAATATATAGACGGAATAACAGATGTAACAGATGCGGTTGAAGTATCAACACATGAGGATACTTCATATATCCTGCTTTCAAACGGTAAGGTATACGCATTCGGAAAAGAGTTCAATAATCAGAACTATGCGGCTGTTGTTTCGGGAATTTCCGATATTCTTCAGATAAGCGGTAATTACGCATTGAGCGTAAGCGGCGAGGTCTGGAAGATGTCCAACGGTAATCTGCCTGAAAAGGTAATGGGTTATAAAGACAGCAGCAATAATGAGGTCGCAATCCTTAAGATTGCTCATGGAACAGATCATCTCCTTGCCCTTGACGCAAACCATAATGTATGGGCACTGGGCGCAAACGGAAAAGGTCAGCTTGGTCAGAATAATACTGACCCAAGCAATGTTCCTGTAAAAGTTCTTAATGGTGAGGCCGAAAGTGATGACGGATACTTGTCAAATATAACCGACATATCCGCGGACAAATATGTTTCCGCAGCTGTAGATAATAATGGTAGAGTCTACAGATGGGGTTATAACTATTACGGACAGCTTGGTACAGGAGATGCAAACGACAGATATGTTCCGGCCAAGACAGTTGATACGGCTAAGGATATTAAATTTGAGCTTGTTTCAGGCGGTGTTAATCATCAGATGGCTGTTGACGAGGATGGTAATGTATGGACTGTAGGTGATAACAGTCATGGTCAGCTTGGTGACGGAACAAAGATTTCTAAAAATATACCGCTTATGGTCGGCGGCAATGAGGTTGCCATTTATGAAGACGGCACTGCTTTATATGGCACGGTTTACATGAACCTTACCACAAAGAAATTTAAGCAGTTTGGCGCAGGCTTTAAGGTATTCAATCTGTACCAGAGCGGAATAGTTGAAATGAGTGAGTTTGAGTTTGTTTCAAACAACCTTGACGTATTGTCTGTCAATATGACAACAGGCGAGGCTGAAGCTCTGAAAGCAGGCGAAGCTTATATTAAGGCTACAGAGAACAAGTTCAGCCAGAAGAGCGCGTATATTAAGGTAGTTGTGCTGGGTGATGAAATTGACAGTACAACAGAGTTCCAGCCAAAGGCTGTTACAAAGGGTAATCATTCACTTGCCCTGAGAGCAGACGGAACGCTTTGGGCATGGGGTGTAAATACAAATGGTCAGCTTGGCGACGGTACAACCGACGCAAGTGATGAACCTAAGAATGTAACACCTTCGGGAATGACATTTAAAGATATAGCGGCAGGCGAAGAGTTTGCCCTTGCAGTGGCTGCAGACGGAAGCGTATGGGCGACAGGAGACAACTCCTTCGGTCAGCTGGGTGTGGAAACATCCTCAGAAGCTAAGCGCAGTGAATTTGCGAAAATTGACGGTCTGAGCAATATAATCGCCGTATCGGCAGGAAATGCATTCTCTATGGCTCTTGACAAGAACGGATATGTATATACATGGGGTTCTAACAACAAAGGCCAGCTTGGCGTAGGTAATATAGGTAATGTGTTCGCTCAGCCGCAGAAGCTTTCATCAATAGATAATGTGACAGCAATTTCAGCAGGCTACGAAAGTGCTTTGATACTTCGCTCAAATGGAACAGTTTGGGCAGTAGGCGCAAATAACAGTGGTCAGTCGGGTATTGGTAACAATTCTGAGTCATTGTGGATACCTTCAGAAATAAGAAATCTTGAAGGTATGGTTTCAGTAGCGTCAGGCACAAATCACAGTGCGCTTCTAAGCTTCTATGGCGGAGTTTATACTGCCGGCAATAACGATAAAGGCCAGCTTGGCTCAGGAGCGGGATCATCAAATACGTACAAGAAGATTGCGAGTGACGCTGCGGCAGTTGCGGCAGGCAACAAGTATAGCTCAATTCTTGGCACAAACGGTATATTGTATGTATTCGGTGAAAATGGCAAAGGCCAGCTTGGTATTGGTGATGATAAGTCAAGAGATGTTCCGATACCGAATACGGTTATTAATACTCTTGATATAAACGGTGTTGAAATTGCCGGAATAAGTCTTGGTAATGAATATTCACTATTCTATACGAAAGATGGATATGTATATGGTTACGGTGACTATTCACTTGGCGCGGAGCTTGACAGAAATGAGACAAAGAGCTTTGTTCCTGTTCTGATAGGTGAAAGAACAGAGCTTATCTCAGAGTATGAAATGACTCTGCATGTGGGCGAGCAAGGAATACTGGATACATATTCAGGTAATAAGTTCAATCTTATTCAGGATTATGACAATACCGGAGATCTGCAGTTCATAAGTAAGAATGAGAATATTGCGGAAGTATTGAAAGACGGCAGCAATGGTGTTATAAACGCAAATAATATTGGTGTTACACATATTGTTGTTACAAAAGGTGATCCTGATAACGGCGGTTTGAGATCAATATGTGTTGTTAATGTAATTGATCCGGACACAAAAACAGCGCCTATGGTTTCAGCAGGTAATTCACATGTTCTTGCACTCAAGGCAGACGGAACTGTCTGGGCTTGGGGTTATAATAATGAAGGTCAGCTTGGTAATGGCGGCGTATCGAATGTATACGAGCCTGTTAACGTAACAGATCTGAACGGCAAGGATATAATTGCCGTACACGCCGGTGAGTTCCATTCAATCGCGCTTACACGTGACGGCGATGTATATACATGGGGTAGAAACGACTTTGGCCAGCTTGGTATAAGCGATGCTATTAAGTTCACATCAACTCCGACACTTGTAGACGGAGTTCCTGCGATAAGATCAATATCGGCAGGTAAAAATCATACAATGCTGCTGGGCAGAGACGGCTATGTATACAGCTTTGGTGATAACAGCATAGGTCAGCTGGGCGTGCCGAGAAAGAAAGAGGCAGACAAGTCAAGTACACCTGTTATCGCGCAAGGTCTGAATAAGGTTATAAGCATTAGTATTGGTTCAGGCGGAAACTCAACAAAGGCTGTACGTTATGACGGAACAGTCTGGGGTTGGGGCGATAACTCAGTAAAACAGATTGACAACAGTGAAACACAGAAATATGAGTATCCTGTTAAGATTGACCTTGGTGAATTTAACGGTAAAGTAATAAAAACATATGACGGACTTAATCATGCCGTAGCCCTCCTGAATAACGGAAAAGTTATATCATGGGGAAGAAACGTATACGGACAGCTCGGCCGAGGTTTTGTAAGTGATAATACTGACGAGGAAAAGATTACATCATATACTCCTGGTCTTGTAGAGACATTTAACGGCGCTGATAAGTATGCAGTTGATATAACAGTTGGAGCTATCCATAATCTTGCAATTACAAGTGACGGAAAAGTTTGGGCATGGGGCAGCAATGAGTTCGGACGTCTTGGTACAGGCGGTTCTAAGAGCCAGAAGTATCCGACACCGGTTGAGGTTGTTGTAGACGGCGGACTGCATGCCGCAATAGATGTCGCGACAGGCGGCGGCTCAACATATGTAGCTCTTGATGATGGTTATGTATACAGCTTCGGAAGAAATGCTAACGGTCAGCTTGGTAACGGCTATGCCGGAGAGGATCCGGCACATAATCCTGCGTATGATCCGGATACTAATCCTATACCTAATGTTGAAGATGCTGATGAAATAAGCCCTGTGCTTGTAACAGGCAGAACACTGAAGCTTATACCTGATAATCTAAAGATGTATCTTGGAGACGCTCCTTATCAGATGAAGGTTTCCTTCAACAGATTTAATCTGATTTATGATGACGCTTCGCAGACAGGCTCATATAAGTGGAATATAATCGATGAAAAGGATACAAGCGGTAATCCGCCGATTATAGAATATGGAATAGCTTATGCTCATGCAGACGGTAAGATAGAAGCGAGAGATTTGGGTACAGCTACTATAGAAGTAGTTGACGAAAAATCGGGTGTTAAACAGACGGCGCATCTGGAGATTGCGGATCCGGGCGACCTACATGTTACTAATATAGTATTTGACTTCTCACCGTTAACAGACACTGTTCTTAAGGATGCTGTTGATAAGGGATATCTGGATACAGATGAATATGATGTAACACAAAATCCATTTGGTCAGGATGTATATTCATTTGTAGATCCGCTTAAGGGCATCTGGTCAGGACTTGTTCAGACAGTGCCTAATGTAAACTCACAGACCGTTACGGTACATGTCAAGAGTAAGGTAACTAATGATGTTATCTATATGGTAGACAAAGGAGGAGCAAATCCGATAGCAGGTATGCTCCTGACAGAAGCAAATCTTGGTGATACTGACGAAAAGTTTATAGGTTATTATGAATTTAAGGATGTACCAATTGGTGAATTAGAAGATAACTATTACTTCAAGGTTGAAAATACATCAGCGAGCCAATATGAAGGTATCTTTAAAGCTCATACAATAAGATATTCGAATAATACAGATCTGAGATTTGTAAGAATAGGAGAGCAGAATCCGGACGCTCCTGTAGATTATCTTGAACCTGATAACCATACTACTCTCAAGACAGCGGCAACTGATAATTATATCAGAGATGTAATCCAGATAGGTAAAACAGGTGATTATTACGCAGTTATTCTGGAAGAAGAAGGCGTTCCGCCTGTGGACAGAGATATATATATCTATGCTGAGACATTACCGTCCGGCGAAATTAAGATATTTAATCATACTGTTAATATGGATCATACAGACGCTCATGATAAGTATTATGACGTTCAAAAGATCACGATAAAGGCGGATGAAAATTCCAAGGTTGTGCCTATTAAGGTAATTGCTAAGGATCTTACAGAAAAAGACCATAATCTGACTATTTACAGACAGTCAGAAGCGACAATGGTTAAGGAGATTAAAGTAAAGATCACAGACGCGGATGAAAATGAGACTATTTATACCGCATATGCAAATACCCAGGATCCGCAGAGTTATGAAGTTGTAATTCCTTCAAAGAATGTCAGCAAGGTTGATGTTATAACAACACCTCGTGTTGAGATAGCGGAAGTAACATATACACCGTATAATCAGGTTGACAATGAAACAAGAACAGTAGCTAAAGATGATGAATTTACATATACAGACTTTGTTCTTAAAGCAGGTGAAACATCGGATAGGACAGAAATCAGACTTACAGCTGACTCACTTGCGGGTGCTCCTTATACATTGACAATTATCAGAGTAGACGAGGATACAGAACCGTATGTATCAGTAGATAACAGCGGCAGTATCTCGCCTGTAATGGAAAATGACGGTGGTACAGACAAACTGATGTATGTATGGGCGGTTGATGATGACGCATCAACAGCTGACGTTACTGTAACTACATCAATTCCAAATGCAAAGGTTAAGATAGGCAGCGGAAATGAGTACACCTATACACGCACGGAAACAGTTGATGTTGTGACAAACGATAAGGGCTATATGGATATTACATTTAATGTAATTCCTGAAACAGAGGCGGCTAAGACATACACGCTGCGTTTGTACAGAAAGTCCGCGGATGTACGTCTTGATTCAATTCAGGTAAATAAGGTTACGCTTCCTCTTACTATAGGTGAAGAATACGAGACTAAGTATGATACTCAGACAGGAAAATATGTTGTAAAGGTAAAGAGCGATACAGATGCTGTAAGAGTAATCGCAACAGCAGCTCAGCTGAATGCTCATACTGCAATCGCATATAATGCGGCTGACGCTGAGACTAACGCTAAGAACAATACAAGCTTTGCAGCATATACGTCAACAGAGTATGTATCGCTTACAGGAGACACGACAACGGTTTACATCGGTGTTGCTCCGGCTGATATGACCCAGTATGACACGAAGGTATATCAGCTTGACATTGTAAAGATGTCGTCAAACAGATCTATAAAAGTAACCTTTGGCGATGATGAAATCAGCATGAATGCTGATCAGGAATATGTATATACACTTCCTGCGTCAACAGACGGAAGCGATAATACAACACAGCTGCTGAAGGCAGAAGCTATAAATGCAAGTGACGGAACACCGGATACAAATGTGAAGGTAACTATTTCAGATAATAATACCTTTGAATTGAAAGACGGAGCTGTACACACTGATGAAAAGGAATATACGGCTACAGAAAGCGGTACGGTTGTATATATCCATGTAGAAGCGGAAGACGGCACACCATGGACTTACACGGTTAAGCTGAAGAAGCTGCCTACAACATCAGGTGTTGTAAAGGTTGAATTGACGGATAACAAGACTCCGACAACATTCACATCTACACTTAATAAGTATAGCGGTCAGGCTCCGTATTCGGCGGACGGAATAGTTGTATATGTTTATACGGCAGACGCCCGTTCACAGGTGGCAATAGGCACGCCGAATGATTTTGTTACTCCGGATCCGATTGTTGCGGCAGATCCTACTCAGGGTGGTATAGCTAAGGTTATCCTTAAAAATCCTGCTCCTGAAAGTACGGGACGCACGGCTACAAAGCTTTATATTAAGAGAGCTGACGGTATTGTAATTGATAACAGCAGTATGAATATCCCGGATCTTGAAATTATATACGCTTCAATAAATGTTAACCTGTACAGTGTAATTTCAGTTCCTGTAGACGGTGATCCTACAAGTCCTGACTATAACAATGATATTAACGGAAGGGTTAAAAAGCTAATAGATGATGACGGTTCAATCTATTATTATCTGGGCATTAAAGCGGAACATATTGTAAGCGTAGGCAATAGCCTGAAGATTAATATTAAAGCGCAGTCTGAGGATATGAACGCTAAGGTAGTGATCTTCGGAAACGGTGAAGTTCCTTCAGAGTCTGATATTGACAGCGCGGGATATACAGCACTGAAAGAGGTTACTCTTGAACCTTCTCTTAATGATGCTCCTATAGAGATGACAATACGCGTCATTGCAGAGGACGGTGTAACATTTGATGATTACAGACTTGTGCTCCGCAAGAAGAGCAATAATGCGGACATTGAATTTGTTAAAGCTGTTAAGCTTGAGGATGAAGATCCTGTACTTAATAAGAATGATGAAGATCAGTTCTGCGCTTATGTAGAGGACGGCAAGACGGTTCTGCCGATACGTATAAAAGCTGCGGATCAGAACGCGAAGGTTGCAATAGGAACAACATATTACAGCCTGAGTGATATTGGTGATATAACAGCTAATAATGTTACATTTACTAATACAAGCGATACAAGAGCAAATGTTAATATTACAGGCGCGGATCTTGATGAAGGAGTTGTAATTCCTGTATATGTAAGATCAGAGGACAGCTTAGAAACAAAGATATATCTTGTTCGTGTAACTTCTGAAGCAAGCAATGCGGAATTGCAGAAGGTTGAAGTAGTTGTTGACGGCGTTGTAAGAACCGCTGTTAAGGATGCGGATGACCTATCTAAATATACAATAAAGATACCTGATACTATTTCAAGGGTAGATGTTATTGCTACTCCGTCCACGTCAATTGTACAGTATGTACATATTAATGGCGCATATGACAGTAAGGATGAAGCAACCGGAGCTGTGACACGTTATGATGTTACTGTTTCAGGTGCAACTACTACAGTATCTATAGATGTTAAAGCCAAGGACGGTACAGTTAAAAACTACAGTCTTGAAATAATCAAGGTACAGATAAATACTGATCTTAATTATGTTAAGGTAAATGACAATAATGTGGTAAGTGCGAATAATACATATACTTATCATGAAGCAGGCATTGCAAATGCCGCAGAAGCTAAGGTGGACATTAAAACGGCAGATGCTAACGCGACTATTAAGGTAGAGGCTATTACAAGAGACACCTCAAAATCACCTTATGAATTGTCATACAACACTATTAAGATAGGTGAAAATGAAGATATTCTTTCTAACTGGCTGAAAGAAAATGTAACACTTCACGATCAGCCTGTAAACAGATACCGTGTGACAGTAACAGCGGCGGATGGCTTTACAACTAAGGAATATATCCTTATAGTCAGAGATGATGACAATAATTCTGATGTCGAGTACATTAAGGTTGGTTCTCACTATGCTGTTAAGGGTATAGACGGTAAAACATGGACTGTTGAAGTTCCTGAAACAATGACATATGCTGAGTTTACCGTACAGGCGGCAGACGAGCTTGCAATGCTGACGGATATTGAGTCAGCTGAGACAGACGCAGACGCTGCAGCGGCTACTCATAAGGGAATTGTTAAGGAAATGGTAAGCGGTATAGATCTTACATCCGGTGAGGATTACAGATATGTCAAGGTGGTTTCACAGGACGGCACGGCACCAAAGGTTTATACAATAAAACTTATAGGTACTGATTCGGCACCTGAGGTTAAAGAAGTTACTGTAAACAGCCTGCCTGCAAACGAACCTACGGCAGACGAGCCGAGATATACATTTATCAATGTTCTTCCTGGAGTAAGTCAGGTTGTAATCGGTGTGCAGGCGACAAGCGCAAATCATTATGTACAGATTGATAACGGTCCTATAACAGCAGGCGGTTATGCTGAGCTTACAGTACCAATGACTTTGACAGCAGACGAGATGGAAGTTTCGTTCAAACTGTTCCAGACAGAGACAGGAAATCCTGCATATGAGAATAAGGTATTGCTGAAACGTCTGAGCAGTGATTATGGATTGTCAATTAAGGTTGATAACAATACTGTTACAGAAAAGAAACTTGACGGTTCATATGTTTACTATGTTGACGGAACAGCTACAGACGCAAATGTTTGGGCTCTTGCCGCAAACAATAATTATCTTGTAGAGATTAAAGGCCTTGACGGAGTAACAGGAAATAATAATCTTAATCCGTCATTGGGCGCAGAGATTGATACAAGTCTTGTAGACAGTCTGATCGGTAATGAGACCGAAATAATCATAGAGGTTAAATCAGATGATCCGTCGGATACAAGAGTTGCCACATATAAGCTGTACATTACAAAGATGAGCAATAATGTAAATCTTAAGTCTGTAACAGCAAATCCGGATGATGCTGATTATAAGAATACTGATACATCAGCGGATGATGTGGTTACGGTAAATACAGTGAACTATGAGGCATATCGCGTATTTGTACCTGTAAATAATATGGCGGGTTATACAGAATTTGAGCTTGAATTTACACTTGATGATGTTCATTCCGCAGTAACAAGTATTGACGGCAGCGATTATGGGGATACATCAGGTGGAATAGCCAGAAAAGCGTTTACAAAGCTTAATATGGATTATGATTACGATAAAGATGGTAATGACGATTCATTCTTAATCCCTGTTAAGGTTACTTCTCAGAGCGGAAATGTTAAGGAATACTATGTTATAGTAACTCCTACAGATATGGATCTTGATCTGAGAGTAACTTATCAGAGTGAGGAAGTTGAGAAGGAAGAAAATGAAAACAAATTTATCGTTTATATTCCGAACACCACTATGTCGGAGCTTGTATTCCTGCAATCATCAAACAGTAAAATTGTAGAAATTAAGCGTATTATAGATCCTCTTAATACTGAGACCGTAATGTCAACACCAGTTAGTCAGTATTCACTGAATATTACAGGTTTGACGAGCCTTACGGAAGAAAATCCATTTGTATATGAAGTACTTCTTTCAAAAGAAGGATCGTCATATACAAAGACATATAAGTTGGTTGTTATGCCGCAGAGTACAAATTCTGATATAACTGTAATTGTTAACGGCATAGAGGCTAAATGGGTAGCTGCCGGCGGAGGTTATTATGACGGAAGCATAGAGCTTGATGCGGAGCATGCGAATATTGTGGTAAAAGCGGATAACAAGTATACAAAGCTTGCTATTACCGAAGAGGGAGATCCTGCACCTGATCCTATTGTGGATAGAGGTACTACTTCAGCTTACTATACAATTGCTTTGGATAAGGCTTTGGATGAGAGTGACGCGTTATACTACACTATCTATATCAAGCCTCAGAACGAGTCTGTAAATGTAGAGCCGAGAAAGCTCCGCATATTAAGACGCAGCAATGATAACAGCATTATAAGCGTAAAACGCGGTAATGTAGACGCGGCGGAAGAAGTTAACGGAGATGATATAACTTATGTATTCTTCATTGACGATTGGAATGAACTTCCGTATATAACAGTAAAAACAGCTGATCACTCTACTTTGAGAGTAGGTTATTACGATACGGCTTCCGATTGGCATGATAAGGGCAGCGTTTCTGCTGCCGCTGATAAGGAGTCAACCGGCTGGACGGTTACAAACGAATGGCAGGATGAGCTTGCAGCTAATGCAAATGACGGTAAGTATGTTATTGAAGTAAGAGCCGCAAACGGGGCTAAAAAGACATATGCTCTTGAATTCAGAGAAAAATCAGGCGATACTTCAATAAAGAGTATTGTAACTGAAAAGGGTAATGAAGGCGAATTCAATGTTGATATAAAGAGAGTATTGTCAGAGGCGAATGTGCCGAATGACGACACAATGCTTGACATTACTCTGACTGACAGATACGCGGAAGTTGAGTCAGTTCATGAAGTCGCAGTACCTGACGACAGCTCTGATATAATTGACGGCCCGGGTGATATTGTTGTCAGGGGTAAAACAACTGACGGAGCATATCAGTTTAAGGTTATAGACGGCGTTGATATAGGAGCGAAGAGATACTTCAGAATTACTGTTAAGGCTCAGAATGGTACGCTTAAGAATTACTACCTGCTCATGAAGGGCACATCAGACGATCTGTCTCTCGAAAGCGTAGAGGTTGACGGTGAGGTAAATACTGATCCTATTATGAACGGAACAAAGTATACATTTAATGTTCCTTCGGACACAGCTGATGTCGATATTAAGGTTACGGCAAATGAATTTGCTAAGCTGGTAGGTATAGACAGTACAGCGCTTCCTCTGCCATATTCAAATATCTGGCAGAAAGCGGGATACGCATTGTCATCAAATGAAGAAACAGAAATTACTGTTGAGCTTCATTCACAGCTTTATGTCGACGATGTGCGTACACCTAACGCTAAAAAGACTTACACAGTAAGTATCTATAAGAGCAGTAACAACACTGAAATGGGTGAGGTTATTGTAAACGGTATAGCCGCAATTCCGCGTAAGAATAATCCTACGATTTACGAAATTGCAATTCCGTCGGTATATGATCCGTCAAACCCTGTAACAAACAGAACTCCTGCAACAATTACCGTTCGTACATCAAGCGGTATTGCAGAGATTACGTTTGACGGCGAGCCGGAACCGAAGCTTGGCGAGCTTACCGCATTCAGAGATCTTGACGAGCCGAGTGTTTCAACTGTAAATAAGTTTACATTTACAATTAAATCATCGGCAGGTACTGTAAAACAGAAATATACTTTGTATGTATACACTGATTATGAGAATATGGATGTTAAGTCGGTACATCTGAACAAGACTAAGCTTACAGCCGGCCAATCAACTGATGTTGATATTTCACTGTTCTCAGATGCGACACCTGACGAGCGCACTTATACAGCGATTGTAGATAAGCGCGGACCGGTTGATATTTCAATTGTTCCGACAGGAAATATGGCTAAAGTTCAACTTTACGGCGGTAGCCTGACGGCGCCTGTTGTAAGCGACAGCAGCCACGGCTATGTATTTGAAAATCTTGCAATGGATGAGACTCAGGATACCGTATTTAACTTCAAGGTTATGAGTTATGACGGCAAGATTGTAAGCGAGCCGTATTCAATCGTGATTAAGTATGTTGAGGATACAGATGTTAGTATCAAGAGTGTTGTGTTTAATGACGGCATGGAAGATATACAGGCTGAAAAGCTTGACTTTAAGTCGAATGTATACGCGGTAAGAACTGACAGTTTTGTTACAAACGGTATAGTTACAATTACAGCGGCAAATGAAGATGCGGTTATTACAATTGACTCCTTGACATCTGTAAACGGAGTGTTGAATTTGTCACAGAATTTGACTAAAAATGTGACAAGGATTGACTTTAAAGCCACATCAAAAGATGCTGATCATACAAAGGATTACACATTATATATTATAAGAGATAACGTCGCGGAAAAAGAAATTTATGTGAATGGCGTTAAGCTTACAAAGACACAAAACGGATATGTTTACGAAGTGAACTATGACGCGAAGGCGGCGGACATACGAGCGGTTGCCGAAAGTGATATTGCTAAGGTACAGATCGGTTCAAATGAAGCAAAGGCCGGTGAGGATACGAGAACAGTAACGCTTACAGGAGATGTGACAGAAATTCCTGTTAAGATTTACTCATATCCTTACGGAAACAGTGATTATGTAACAGAGACAGTTAAGCTTATAAAGAAAGAACTGTCATTGAGCATATCAAGCGTATCTATTGAGAGCCAGTCTGAAACCTCATACAGAATGGTAAATCCGGATGTATACGGCAATTATACGGCTGCCATTCCGGCTGCCGACAGCAGCGCAAGCGTTGTAATTGCGGCGCGTATGAGCACGACAAAGGTAGGACTTATCAGAGTAGACGGAGATACAAATATAACTCTTGCAGAGGGTATAGGTCAAATCGCGGTAGCGGATATTCCTGATCTTGGAGCAAACAATAAGTTCTATATCGTATTGAGCAATGGTATAAAATCAAGCCAGTATGAATTTGATATTGTTAAGTACAGTAATAACGCAAGTGTGTTAAAGGTTATAGCTGAGAGAGGTACGGAGGATGAATATGTTGCGGCTGACGCGTCATGCGGAGGCGGAGCAATTGTAACTCCTGAAGAACCTGACGGAAGCGAGGCTTATCCGTTTGAAATCAGTACAGCTGAACAGTTGCAGAATATATCAAATAATCTTGATAAGCATTATATACTGAAAGGCGATATTGATCTTGACGGTGTAAACTGGACTCCGATAGGAACATCAGCTGTGCCGTTTACCGGTACATTTAAAGGTAACGGTCATACGATATCAAATCTTGAACTGACAGCTTCTGCAGATAATGCGGTATATGGTCTGTTTGGTGTTAATAAGGGTACTCTTGAGAACTTCAAGCTTGAAAATGTATCAATAACATCAACAGCAGGCACAAGATATCAGGCAGTCGGCGCGGTTACCGGAAAGAATGAAAGCAATGCGCAGATCAGCCGCGTGGCCGTATCGTCAGGTAAGATAAACTCATCATATCTGGCAGGCGGTATAACAGGTGAAAACCGCGGTACTATTATAAATTCGTATAATAAGGCCGATGTTTCATCCGAGGATTATGCCGCAGGTATCGCGTCAATAAACTATGGTACTGTTCAGAATGTATACAGCGCGGGTGTAATAAAGACAACATCGAGTCTTGGCGGAGCGGATCGTACAGCTGCTATCGTAGTATCCAATATGGCAAGCTCTGTTATCCGCAACGCTTATACATTAAGACCGAACCAGATTTATGCGGAAAGCAACAGTAATAGAAATATCTTTAACAGTGAATCTGTTCAGCCTGATAAATTAAAGCAGGCAGAAACATTCACGGGCTGGGATTTTGATAATACATGGATTTTATATGCAGGACAGTATCCTACATTAAAGGATCAGACTGCTGACGCGGATATTGGTGATCTCGATATTCCTGACGGAAGTGAGGAACGTCCGTTCCAGATTACATCTGCTGTCGGATTGAAGAGTATCGGTAATGACGCGGAAAGTCTGACTAAGCACTATGTTCTTATGAATGATATTTCAATGAAGAATGGTGCAGACTATATTGCGTTTGATCCTATTGGCTCAGAGGATACACCGTTTACAGGAAGCCTTGACGGTAACGGATATTCTATCAAAGATTTGAAGATATCTTCCGCGAAAACGGTAGACGGAACAGATTACGCGGCACTGTTTGCGGTAAATAACGGCACAATCAAAAATCTTGTTGTTATACCTAATGTAGTCGGTTCAGAGGCTATTACAAACGCTGCTGTGGTTGCCGGTGTAAACAACGGTAAGATAGAGCAGGTAGCTGTAACAAGCGGAAAAGTTATTGCTAAAAATACAGCAGGTCTTGTAAATGTAAATAATGCTGAAATAATTAACTCATATGTCAATGTAACAGCATTCAGAGGCAGCGAACAGGCAGCGGGTATCACTATAAACAATACAGAAAGCGGTACTATAAAGTATGTTTACAGTATTCCTGATCTTTCAGGGGTAACAGGTACTTCAAAGGCAACGATTGCTATTGACAGTGCCGGAGCTGTAACAAACACATATGCATTAATGGGTAATCCGTTTATTGCAAACGATTCAACAATATTGTCTGATACTGCAAATAAGAACGGCACCGCTACAACAACAAGACTGAAGCAGAAGAGCACATTTAGGAACTGGGATTTCACCAATACATGGTATATGGTATCCGGTTCAGCACCGCTTCTTCTTGTAACAAAGCATGAAAGTACAACAATGCTTGGCAGTGATATTACACTGTTTGATGCCGGCGCGGATTGTGAGCATATTGTCTACATACGTGAGACGAAGAATTCCGCTAATATTTATATTGAAGCGCAGAATCCTAACGCTACAATCACAATCAGAGGACGCTCGTACACAGGTGTGTTTGAGGGTGTTATAGACGGACTGATCAATGACAGAACCGTTATTCCATTTACAATTACGTCGGTGGGTAACTTAAAATCACTGGATCATAATCTTGTAATTATTAAGGAACCGACAATTGCCTCACTTGAGAAGGTTGTTATAGACGGAAATGAAATTCCGCGTATTAATAATACGTATATGGCAGAAATCGGTAACAGAGCTACAGAGGCAAACGCGGTATTGATTCCTGTATCCGGAAATGTTACTGTTACAGACAGCCAGGGTAATACTGTAACAACAGGAGCTATGACGGGCAATTCATGGGAAGGCACGCTCGATGCTAACCTTGGTATTGTAACAACATATAAAATTTCTGTTACAAACAGAGACGAGTCATCAACTGTAGAATATACATTAATTCTAAAGCCTGCTCAGTATCATACAGGTTTGAAATATGTTCAGGTTGATCCGCTTCAAAATATCGGAGGCTCGTACATAGGTGACGGCTATGAAGAAATCACCGATATCTATGAGAATGTTTACAGATATACAATTGACAGAGAGACCGAACGCATTGCTATAAAGGCCGAGGCTGTAAACAATACTTCAAAGGTTAATATAGCAATGAATGATAACTCTTCCTATATCCATGAACTCAGTCAATATGTACTGGATAAGGAGATCAAAGATTTCTATATTCCGATTGACGTAACGACTGATGAAAAGGTTGTAGAACACTTCGTGCTGCATCTGTCGAGAAAGAGTATTGACGATTCATTAAAGCAGGGCGGCGTAATAGTTAAGTACGGAACAAATGTATATACTCCGTCAGCGGTAGATACGGTTATTGACGAAGAAACCGGAACAACTGCTCCTGTATATACGGTTAAACTTGATAATCCGAGCAATCTTCCGTTCACAAACGATACATATGTTGACATATCAATTGAGGCGAATGATACATATACGCTTGTAAGCGCGGGAAGTCCGGAAGCTCCTGATCCGTCATCCGCTAACACATATAAGTGGGAAGCGACTAATGTATTGCTTGACAGCAAGGAATTGACAATATATCAGATCAAGTCAAAAGCTGCTGATCTTGAAGATTATCTGGTATCGTATCTGTATATTTACAAGCAGAGCAATAACAATGAGCTTGAAAGATTAACAGTAACTTACGAGGATGACAGCGAAGAGAAGAAGCTTGAGCTTGAAACAGACAGCAACGGTATATACCAGCTGTGGATCCCGTCAGATATAACGGATATAAATGTTGAAGCAGTAACAAAGATACTGCTTGCGCAGGTTAAGATAGAGGATAACCAGTTTAAGCAGCACGTTGACACAAAGGATATCACGCTTACAGATGCTGTTGAGACTATAACAGTAACTGTTAAGCCGTCAGATAACAGTCCTGTAAAGATCTATACAATTAAGGTGAACAGACTAAACCTCAATTTGAGTCAGGTACAGGTATCACCGTATGGAGCAACACTGTTTAATGACGCGGTATATGACGCTAACAAGGAAGCGTATATTATACGACTTGATCCGCAGGATGACGCGAGCGCTATCGCAAAAGCGTTTGCGGCTGATTCAAACAACTACGTGAGAATAGGTCACCTGACAAGACCGGATAAGAAACCGCAGGGATCTATGACAGATGAACAGTATGAGGCTTATCTTGTTCAGTATGAAGCAGAACGCGCAGCATTTAATGCAAAAGCTGTAGATTATACTGTTAACGATCCGGGAATTGTTTGGGATGGCATAACAGACGGTAACGGCGGCTGGAGCCAGTCAAACAACCAGTCAATGAGACTGCCTCTGATAGATACAGACGGCGGATTTACAATGGTTAAAATTCAGGTTGGTATAGCTAATAACTACAGTGCGGCAGATGATGCTCCGCTGGCTGAAAGAATTGGTACTGTAAAGACTTATAATCTGTTAATCGGTCAGAAATATACAAATAATGACGCGGATATTGATATCTATGTCGGAACAACCGCAAATAATATGATTAAGCTTACAAATCCTGAAATAGTAGGTGGTGAGCTTGTATACAGATACGGTATTCCGATGAACGCCGCTTCGCAGGTATTCTTCAATACTCATGAATATGCTCCGAAGCCATATGATCCGCGCGTTGAGGTACATTCGTCACAGACATCACGCGGTAACTATGACAGTGTAGACTATAATCCTGTGGATAATACTAATCCTACAGTTAGTCCTGTGACAATTCCGGTACATGATGCGGCTACAGTAGCAGAGGATACAACTCCTACTACTATCCACATATCATCTGTTCCGGAAGCTGGCAATATGCATACACATCAATATAGAGTTATTATTTACAGACTGTCCGAGGATACATCAGTTGCTTATGAGGAAAATCTTAAGACAACAGTAAACGACAAAGGACGTGACGGCGGTGAAATCAGTCCGAAGATTGTAGACCACTTCAATGTACAAGAGTCAACAATGACTGTAGATGAAGCAGGTAACAGATATCTGAGAGTTTATATAGAAACAACATCAGATAAAGCTACGATTACTCTGTTCGGAAAGAATTATATTGGCGTAACCGACGATGATACTGTTGTTGAAGGTCCGAATGTAGTTAACGGAGGAGACATAAGAGGTATACTTGTACCTGTCGGAAAGGATGAGACGCGAAAGATTATTCCTTATGTTGTAACATCTGAGGACGGCAGACATAACTCGCCAAATGAGCTGGATATACAAATTCAGTCAATTAACACAGATGCTGAATATGTAGAAGTAAACGGTGTAAAGGCTTATGGACCATTTACAGATCCTTCATCGTCACTGCCGTACTTTAACAGCTATGTACCGATGAGCGTATATCAGGACGCTTTGAACGGTAAAAAGACTTCAGTAGTTGTTCAGGCTGCGGTTCATACTACACCTGATACATCAGCGATACTGATGTCAGACACGTTCCCGTATGATTATACTGTAACAGGTCAGTATGTGTCATACAGGGTTTCAAATGATTACCTTCTTGATCAGGTAGCGCCTGAAGCAGATGAAATGCCTCAGTCAATATACTTCAAGATAGTATCAGAGGCGGGAACATCTCAGGAATACGAAATTCGTGTATACCTTGCAGATAGTGATAACAATGATGTTGAGGTAAATGATGAAACCGGAAAGCATAGTGTATGGGTAAGCGAGGTCGGCCAGCTTGATAATGCTGAAAGCGCTGAACTGTACAGCGATGTGGATGATAAATATTTCGTATACATTGATACGGGCGTAACGGCTGTTGAAATGAAAGTTATTGCAGATTATGAATATGCAGGCGTAGATATCTGGGATCCGTATACAGATGAATACTCAAATAACTATGTACTGCACGAGAAAAAGGTAACACTTACAAATCTTGAACCTAATCAGGGCTACACACTGAAATTCAGAATAAGAACTCAGAATGAAATGCTTGCAGGTTCAGGAGAAGGCAGACAATACACTGTAGACCTTATAAGACGTTCAAGCAATAGAAATATTGATCATGTTTACGCTTTTGATGATGACGATGACTATCGTCAGGAGATTGCGGATAATATCACAACATCTGATCCTATTGTTATTAATACAAACTACAGCGCATCTGTTGTTCCGGTAGAAATCGCGGCTGAATTCCAGACGGCACTTGTAGGTGTTACATTAGACGGAGAAGACACTGTTTCGACCAGTAAGGTTCTTAACATTAATCTTCCGTTTAATGAGGAAAATGACGTTGTTTCCGCAAACGGAGAACGCTCACAGAGCTATGTTGTAAAGGTATGGAGCTATGATGGAGACACCAGACCTGCATACTACACAATTAAGCTTGTTCGTAAGAATAACGATCTAACGGTTAAGGAAATTATGTTCAATGACCGTTGGGCAAAACAGAGCGATACAGATCCTTATACATATATAATAGATATAGAGTATAATGATACAAGTACAAACGCGGAAATATATGCGCTTGCTAATAATCCACAGGAGTATGTGTCTGTTAACGGCAATACATACAGTCAGACATCGGATACATATACAGGTCTTGATATTTCAGGCATTGAGATTGACAGTCCTATGGAAATAGATATTAAAGTCGGTTCGTCCGATATCATTCCTGTAACCGGATTGCCTGACCAGACAAAAGTTACAAAGCTAAGAATAGTAAGACGCGCTCCTAATGAGCTGCTGGATGACCTGAAGCTTGATATGTTTGTAAGTCATCAGAATGTTGACGATCAGGCATTTGAGATAGCTTCAATGTACAGCACAACGCCGATAGAGGGTACATCAGACTATATTTACAATTACAGAAGCTTTGTAAGTCCGGCTGCTACAATAGCGTATATCAAGTCGCAGACAAAGTCTAAGACGTCTAAGATTGAATTCTATACAATGACAGGTACAACACCGATAGCAAGTGACTATCTGGCTGTTGATACAGAAGCCTCAGTAGCGGGTGTTGACGAAGTACAGCTTCGCGCTGTTGTAACAAACGGCGCGGGTAAGCAGCAGAAATATACTCTGCTTATCCAGAAGTCTTCAAGCGAAGTCGGTGTAAAGGATGTATTCGTAGACGCATGGTCTGAAGATACAAGTACAACAACGAGAGTAAAGGGTATACCGAAAGGTATTGTATATCTGAAAGACGGTACGCCTGCTCTTGAATATCTTGTTGAAATGCCTAATAGGACTACAACGGCAACACCGTTTGTATTCGCAAAGGATGCGTACGCGCCTATTCAGTTCTATAATAAGGAAGGTCAGCTGCTTGCGGAGCAAATTCAGGGCAGCAATCCGGACTTTGAAGGCGCTACAACTGATATGGTTTATCTTCCGGATATTAAAAATGACCATCAGTATGTATACAGATTTAGAGTTACATCAAGAGTAAACGGTGCATCGGCGGAATACGCAATAAGAATTCTGTTTGTTCCTGAGGGAACACAGCTTCTGAGCGTTGACGTGGGTAACAGAGACGAGGATTATACAGATCAGAATATTGATAAACAACACCCGATGGATTCAAGCCGTGTTACACTTACTGAGACAATACCTCACGGATTTGGAACATATGTTGCTTCTATACCGTACAGACCGAGTCAGAAAACAGCTGTATTAAAGATATTAACAGAAAATCCGCATGCTAAGGTTGAAATAATAGGCAATGGAGTTCATATGTCAGACAATGTCAATGCTGTAAAGCCAAATGGCGTGGATAATAAGTATGGAGTATATATGGACGATGTCTATCTTACACCTGATTCAATGACTACAGAGATTAAGGTAGTGGTAACATCACCTGCGGGAACTCCGAATGAATATACCGTACAGATTGTAAGGTACAGAAATATCTTTGATCTTAATATTTCTGCTAACGCTGAGTTTACAGAAAGAACCGGAGAAAATGAGCTCTTAGATCCGCCTGAATATTATTATGAGAAACCGACGGAGCTTCCGTTCACTATTAATGAAAGCAACCTTGTTATCACAATGGCTGCTCCGAGCGCGGACAGAAATTATTATGTTCAGGTTGAAGATCATAATAAGCAGCTGGTTACTCCGACATCTAATATGATTGAGGATACAGTTCCGCTTCAGGGCGCTGCGACTGACGTTACAATAAGAGTCTTTGACGATAATGATCAGCTTGTCGGAAAGTATATTGTAACAATAAGACGCAAACTTCTTGATAATAATCTGGAAGGTATACTTGTAAACGACAATGAAGTAAAACCGATAACTATTGATGGTAAACCGGCGTTTGAGGCATTCTCATATTCGGCTGCTGAAAATCCGGCTGCCAAGGTTCAAGTGTTTGCGGCAAATAAGCTTGCACAGCTGACACTTACAGGTCAGACAATAAGTCAGACTTATGTGGGTGAACCTAACGGTTATCTTGAAGCTAATGTAAAGCTTCAGAACGGTGATAACTTCTTTACAGTTGAGGTTAGAAATCCTGGTCAGATAGCAAGTTATTATACATTGATAATCAGACATGTTCCGATAGATGTATATCTCGATGATATGTACATTACCGAGAATAATGATTCAAATGTGATACCATTTGACAATAACTTCAACAAAACGGTTACAAACTATACGATTAAGTCCGATGGAACAATACCGATTTATGACGTATTTGCGAAAGCGTATGAAACGAAGGAAGCGCTTCGCCAGTATGCTATAAATAACGGCTTAAATCCGGATGACTATCAGACGAGAATTAATATAGGTAATCTGGGCGAGCATCAGCAGACTCTTGATGAATATATTAAGCAGGATGTTGATATAAGAAACAGCGGTGAAATTCCTGAGTACTATACAATCCCTGTTTACCTGGAAGTTCCGCATTATACAAAGAAATACTATATAGAGATACACAAACCGTCAGAGGAAGACAGACTGTCAGATCTTATGGTATTAAAGACAGGTCTTGATCCTGCAGTGGAAAACAGCTATGAGATGACTCCTGAATTTGATAAAGACAGTGATATGAACACGACGATCTATAATGTAGAGGTTGCGTCAGAAGTGGGCAATGTTGATATCTACGCTCACGCACTGCATGATCATCCGGGAGCACGTACTATAGTATCTATTCTGGATAAAGATAATAATTCATTCTCAAATGAGTTTGTTACAATCACTCAGAATGTACAGCTTGCATATGGTGAGAATATCTTCTATATTAAGGTGACGAGTGAGAGTCCTTCTGAGGATACAGATGGAAATGTCAATGGCATAAGAACTTATGAACTTCATATTTACCGTAAGCCGATTGATACTGAATTAAGTCAGTTACTTGTAAATAATATGCCTGCGGCATTACAGCCGGACGGAACATATATAGCATATGTACCGATGAATTCAAATCCTGTTGTAAAGGCTAAGGCAGATGATTCGAGATCTGTTACTACATTAAGCGCAAATGGCGTAAGTGACGCGTTATCAGACACCACGGGCTGGGCTGAACTGACTATGCCGGAGATAACAGGCGACACAATTGTTAATGTAAATGTTACGCTTAATGTTGATTCAATCGAAATAAGCAAGGATTACAGACTTACTTTGATTGGTGTGACGGGTGATATTCTGAGCGTTTATATGGATGTTGACAATAATAATTTTGAAAACGATCCATCATTGCCATATACTAACCCGATAGGCGCGGTATGGAATAATGATGAAAACCGTTTTGAAATCGGTATACCACATAACGCGACGAATGTACCAAGTCTGAGGGTAATGACCGTTCAGAATAACAAGCTTGTCAAGATTGGTACGCTTCCTGAAAAAGAACACGACGCGGGAGGCCCTGACAATCAGTTTACAGATAATGTATTCCTGATGAATGATCCTCAGGATATTACAATTACTGTACGTGATGTCAGCGAGAGTGAAGCAGACGCAAGAACATATATTGTACATGTGGTAAGATTGTCTAACGATGCAGATCTTATCGTACTTGATACAGAAGATGGTGTAAATCTTGATCCTGCATTCAGCAACATGAATAAAGAATACACAATTGATGTTGAAAGCGGAGTGACATCGGTTGATTTCACTGAAATACGCGCAAGCGAAAAAGCAACTGTTAAGCTGATGATATCATCAAGTCAAGGTGCTCAGCCTGTTATCAATCATAATAACGGTGATTCCTACACAATGGATAACCTTGCATTCGGCAACAACATTATGAAGATTGTTGTAATCTCTGAAGATAAGACGACTAAAAATACATATACGGTTAATGTTAGACGTCAGCCTTTGATCCAGGATGCAACTCTTGAAGATATAAGAGTTCAGATCGGAGACAAATACTACAGCTTAATCCCGATGTTCGATAAGAATATTATAGATTATAAGATTATTGTAGAAGCTAATATTGACGAGAAAGAAACTCCTATTGTACTTAAGGCTACTCCAAGCGAGGGCGCTCAATATGCGATAACAAGCCAGCTTAACGGAGTTAACCTTGCGGAGACGGATACTGTAACAATCGGAGGCCCGAATGGTGAACGTTTGGGCAGCAAGTCTACAACGACTGTTATATTCAATATTACAGCCGGCGGTATAAACGTAAGAGAATATACAATTGAGCTTTACAAGAATGACAGTGCGAATATTAATCCGAAGCATAACTTCCTGTCAAGTATATCTCTTGCAAATCATCCTCTAACAATGATTGAGTCACCGTCTGAGATTGACTATAACTATTACGCAAATGTAACTAATATTGAGCAGATAGAATATCTGACGTTAATTCCGAATAATAACGTAGTAGGAACCACAGGTTCTATGTCAATGTATCTGTTTGACACAAATAATCCGGGCGACGGCCAGCAGCCTGTACTTGCCGGTGATCCTAAACAGCTGACACTGAAAGAAGGAGACAATCTGTTCATAATCACTGTTGAGGATACAAACGGAGATAACAAGCGTTACTATTCAATCACTATAAACAGATCTTCAAGTCAGGATACAAACGCGCTGATAAACAGCATTGTTGTTCCGGGCCACAATATGACGGCTGTAAGCGATACTTCATACAATATGACAGTAGGCAGTGACGTTAATGAAATTTCGCTGCGCGCAACGGCTGACAGAGCTTTGACAGATATCTGGGTAAGAAGTGAAGCATGGGATTACGACTTTGTAAACGCGGGTATTGCTAACGCGGATAATATTCATCTTGTTGAAGGTACAAACAAGATAGTAATTACCGCTACAGCGCCTGATAAGAAAACAAAGAAGGTATATGTAATTAACGTATACAAGCTAAGCAGCAATGAAAACGCAGACCTTATTGATATTAAATATACGGCGGGCGGTATAATGTCTCCGATATTTGACAGTGATATTGTAAATTACAACCTGACATATAAGTATGAAACGGAAACTATTGACTTAGTGCCGATAGCGAGAATTCCTGGCATAACTAATATTGATGTTGTAATGAACGGAAGCACGACAACGATTAACAGCGGTGACGCGTTCACAATACCGTCACTTCCTGTAGGAATGACAACAGTTAAATTTGTTGTAACAAGCACTACAGGCGGCGGTAACAAGACATATATTGTTAATGTACACCGTAATCCGTTTGAGGCTCCGATACCAACGCTGTCATCAGCTATTGAGGTTCGAGATCAGCAGTATACAGAATATGATCTGACACCTGCGTATAATGAGAATGAGCATACATACTATGTAAGCGTTCCATCAAGTTTTGAAAAAGCGCTTATAAAGGTATTCGCTCAGTCGAATGATGCAAGCGATCCTGATAATGTCAATATCAAGGTTAACGGTATATCCGCTGTTAACGGCGCTAATACTGAAATTGACAACATTGTTGACGGTGACAATATTGTTGTGATTGAGCTGTCAAACGCTCAGAATAACAAGGAATATTACACAGTAATAATTAACCGCGCTCAGGACGGCTTTAATCCGAAGCTTGATAATCTTGAGATAAAGCAAGAATTTGAACTGCTTCCTCAGTTTGACTCTGACACAATGGCATATGACGTATATGTGGATTCTTCTACAGAATTCATTAACTTCATTCCTACAGCGGCTGATGCTAAGATTACTGTAAACAACGTAACTGTTGCAAGCGGTGATGAATCAAATGATATCAGTCTTGCGTACGGTAAGAACACTGTCAAGATTGTTGTAACAGCACTTGACACATCAGTAACTCCTGCTGAGGTAACTACTACCAAGCGTGTATATTTGGTAAATGTTTACCGTCCGGGAACAGATGTTAACAGCGCTCTTACGAAAATGATCCTGAATAAAGGAACAGTAGTGCCCGCGTTCTCAAGAGCAGTAAGGGATTACTATGTAACAGTTCCTTATGAAGTTGATGAGGTAGAGCTTGAAACGGAAGCTTTAAACAGCAGCAGTATTATTCGCGTAAACGGTGATGTATACACTGCTCCTATGACACTGCCACTTGAGGACGGTAAGGATAACATGTTCTCAATCAGAGTGTACCATCCGTCAGATACAACTATGCCGGCAACGACATATGTACTGAAGATCTACAGAAAGAAGATGGCGGCAGACATTCCTGATCTTGCGTCACTTGAAGTGGATGGTATGGATATAGCTCCTGAATTCAACGAGAGAGAGCTTAATTACTATGTATACGTAGATCCGACTACAACAAATGTAACAATTAATGCTCAAGCAGAAAAAGATACAGCTGTTGTAAGCGGCGCAGGCAACATTAATATTACTGATGATAAGACGGTACGTATTATTACAGTAAAGAATAACGCGACAATTCAGAGATACTCTGTAACGATAATAAAGAAGGTAACCGGCAGCGACATTACAGGCACACTGAACGGCGAAAATCTGAATGCGGATACGGTTCAGACAATAACAATGCCGGAAGGCACCGCGTCCATTCCTCTGAATATCACTGCAGCAGGCGATAACGCAATTATCACTGTAAACGGCAGAGAGATTGGAAATGGTGAAACGGTTGACTTTGATATATCAACACAGAAAGAAAGATTTGATATTGTTACACGCAGCGAGGTTGGCGGAAATATTGTAAACAAAGCATATGTTGTATATGCGGAAAGTGACGCGGATAAGCCGTATGAACCGTTTATCAATCATATAATGATTGATCCTACAAACATTCCTACAGGCAATGACGCAAACTTCCTGAATGCTTTTGACAGCAAGAATTTTGTTTACAAGGCTACAAATGACGGAAATACTCCGTATCTGTTTGCGACAAGCGATGATCCAAATGTCTATATAGAATTGTTCAATGAGGAACAAAACGATTATGCAGTTATAGAAGGTCTTGGAACATATATTGCGCAGACGATCGGAACAAGCGGAAACGCTACATTCAGATTCCGCGCAACTAAGTTCGCACAGAGCGGTTATGAGCTTGTAAATGAATATGAAGTAACCGTATACAATACGGATGCTCCTATTCTTACAAATCTATGGACCGTAGACGCGACAATGAAGGAAACATTTGATCCGCTTGTAAGAGAATATAATGTCGAGCTTGGACGCGACAGAGAATCATTCACTGTACATACAGAGAACTCGTATACAAACGCGGTTGTAAGCATGAAGATTGATGACGGTGATTACGTTGTCGGAGATGTGCGTGAGTTTACGGATCTTGCGCTTGACAAGACTGAGTTTACTGTTACTGTTAAGATACATGTTGACGGTAATGACACTGACGGAATATATGTTCTCAATGTAAAGCGTATCGAAGAACTGATAACTAATGTATTTGTTGCGGATATTGAACTTATTGATGAAACAGATCCGGGTGATGGTCTGTATGAAATGACACCGGATAATGATCCGTTTGATAAGACGCATACGTCTTATGCGGCAAAGATTAACTATACAGATAATACTGTAACGCTGAAGGTAACCGCGGAAGAGCCTATCACAGATTACACATTGTGGGCTAAGACGAGCGACGGCAGAGAAACACAGCTGTCAAGCGGTGTTGCTAAGGAGATCATGCTTCCTGCATCCTTACTGGAAAATGATGACGCGACTGAAGTTGTGACAATTATGGTTAAGGACAGCGACAACAAGGTTGGTAAATATGAGCTGACAATTAGTCGTGATGCCCGTAAAGACGGCACAGCAAGACTTGCCATGCTTACAACTGATCTTGTTGATATGACAAATGATTTCCATCCTGAGATTTATAAGTACACTATCAATATTTCGCCGTATGATGAAGATATTGAGGTGAGTGCGGAAGCGCAAAATCCGGATGATAGAATTACGTTTACTTATAACGGTAAGAATTCTACTCCTCAGCAGACATCAGCGATAGAGTCATTCAAGCTTGATATAAACAACAGAGTAAGCTATATCTATGCTACTGTTGAAGGCGATAATAGTACTCCTTACACTTATGAAATTAAGATTGTAAGAGAGAATAACGCGTTCCTGAGTGATATTATTGCCGCTGACGTGGATGATAACGAATATACACTCACTCCTGCATTTGACAGCAATGTAAGTGAATATAATATTCTTATTGATCCTCTGACGTCAGAAATCAAGTTTACAATAAGTACTACGGCGGTTAATCCGACTCTAAGCATGAGTCTTGACGGAACACAGATTATAAGCGATACACAGACTGCACCGTCATCAAGCTTTGATCTGACGCATCTGTTTGATCTTGCGCTTGATAAGAAGTCATTTGTATTTGACTTTGATATTATAAGCGTAACAGATCCTTCGGATCCGTTGACAAAGAAGAGCGGTACATATCGTGTAACGGTTACAAGAGATACAGATGAGGAAGAACCGTTTGTACAGACTTATGTAACAGGTAAGGTTCATACAGTAGCTGCAAATGATCATTCTGCAACGATTAAGCTGTATGACGATACAGGAGCACAGGTTCCTGTGGATAAAGACGGAACAATGACTTATGAAGTGCCTGTAAGCGGCCAGTTCTCAATAGAACTTCCTGATGTGGGCGTATATCGTATGGTTATTCAGAGAGAAAGCTATCTTGATTATGAAATTACAAACATTGTTTCTACAAAGACCTTTGCGAAAGCTAAGTATGACTTTGGTAAGATAAGAGTATTGGCAGGTAACGTAGTGGATTACGGAGACAGTGAGGATATAGTTGACGGTACTGATATTAGTATAGTAACAATATTCTTATATGACCTGATTTCATATATATATGATTTACAGGATAGCGAGACACCTGATAGTATTATACCGGAGGATTCTGATACAGAAACGCCTGGTGACACAACAACACCGAGCGAGCCTGATACGGAAACACCTGATGACACAACAACACCGAGCGAGCCTGATACGGAAACACCTGATGACACAACAACA
>CAJTPP010000019.1:0-678 GCA_910578235.1 uncultured Clostridia bacterium
CGGCATAATATGCTAAGATTGAAATGCAGTATCAAGCATAGTATGCTCAATAATATTACCGTCCACTATACCGCCGCGTGACTCAATCTCGCCGGAGCCCGCGTTAAGCGCGTAATACAAACCGATAACCGCAATATGCGCCGCAAGCGCTATCAGCGCGGCGCGTATTTGCCTGTTCCGGCGGCTCCGCATTATGAACACGGCAAGCAATATATACATTACAATAGCCGGCTCATAAAAGCATACGCTTATCATGCCAAGCGCCGCATATAATGAAAACGCGCGCAAACTGTATGTTTCCAGATAAATGTCAAGAGCATATATGGCCGCTCCGATAAAAAGCATAGCATAGCATACGCGCGTCGCAGCGGCTATCCAGTATGTCGCCTCAAGACCCACAGGAAACAGACAGACAATACACATAAAAAATCCCGCTCCCGACGCATTGTTACGGCGAAGTGTTTTTATAATAAAAAACGCTCCGATAAGCAGTGAAAGCGTAAGCGCCGCTTCAATTATCCACAGATGTCCAAACAGCGGAGCTGTCACAAAGCAGTCAAAAAATCCCGCGGCCGGGCGTATGGCAAATTTTTCATTAGGCAGCGCAAAATATTTCAGCCGTCCGAAAAGTTTTCCGTACAAATCGCCGTACAGAAACCAGTCGTCCATTACAGGCTT
>CAJTPP010000019.1:692-39400 GCA_910578235.1 uncultured Clostridia bacterium
TACACTCCCGTAAGAAAACGCTGTATAAGCATCAGTATGCCGAGCACGGCTGTCGTTATTATCTCACACAAATTATTATTTTCGGAGATTTTTTTGAATTCATCTTTAAGATAAGTAATATTCACATCATTTCCTCCGTGTGTTTGAAAAATCCCTTTTTATAAAAAAGGTGTAGGTATGCGATTGACCGCATACCTACTATTAGTGCCCGAGCATATCTGAAAACTCATTTTCATCATGATAAATTTGCGCATGCTCCGGCCGTTCTATCCACACTGCGGCGCTCCGATAAAACGCCTGAATGTATATGTATTTATTATTCATACAAATGCTCAAGTATCTGGACAACCTCTGGCTTTGTAGGCACGCGCGGATTTGTAGCCGTACACGCGTCCGCAAGAGCTTTTTCCGCCATAGAATCAATGGCGTTGAAATATTCCGTTCTGTCAACACCGCATTGCGAAACGGAAATAGGAATATTCATTTCTTTAAGCATAAACTGGATCCATCCTACAAGAGCGCGTATTGTTGTAATTTCATTAAAATTATTTACACCGAGCAGTTTTGCCACATTCACATATTTTTCAACGCACTTCGGATATTCCTTCTGGCTCTTTGAATGCTTGTTTATACCCGAATTATACTCGATAATATGAGGAAGCAGCATTGCGTTCGCCCTTCCGTGAGGAATATGGAATTTCGCTCCCACAGCATGGGCCACGCCATGGTTAAGACCAAGCGACGCGCTGTTGAACGCGAGTCCCGCAAGACATGAGGCAACGTGCATTTTCTTTCTCGCATGAGTATCGTTATTGTCAAGATAAGACCGAAGCAAGAATGTTCCGCATATCTCAATCGCTTTCTCCGCAAGCGCGGCGGAAAACTCATTATTATTAATACTTACATACGCCTCGATAGCGTGTGTAAGCACGTCCATCCCCGTATCAGCCGTGACGTTCGCCGGAACACTCTTTACAAGATCAGCGTCAAGAATAGCTTCCGTGGGAAGCATGCTCTCTGACACAAGCGGATATTTAACATCCTTATCAGGATCCGAAACAACCGCGAAAGCCGTAACCTCCGAACCTGTTCCCGAGGTTGTAGGAATAGCTATAAGAGCGGTTTCCTTACCTGTCGCGCGGGTTGCGAATTCACGTATTGACTTAGCGCTGTCTATCGCGCTGCCGCCGCCGATTGCGATTACGCAGTCGGGATCATATTGCAGCATAGCCTGCACACCGATGGTAATTTTCTCAATCGGAGGATCAGGAACAACATCTGAAAACACCTCAAACTCTGTATAGCCGTCGTTCAGACGTATTGTGACCATCTGAAGCATGCCGCTTTTCGCGACGAACGGATCTGTAATTATAAGCGCCTTTTTATACGGCAGGTCAGATAGCCTGTCAAGCGCGTTGTCACCGAAATATATCTTGGTTTTTATATCAAAACTGTTCATTATACATATTCCACCCCTGTCTGAATAAATATTTCTTTTAAACAACATTATAAATTCATTATACTATATTTCAGAAAATATTACAAGTGCAAAGAGAAAAATAATGCCTAAAAATTAAATGCCGTTCTATTGCAATTTCAATATCTGTGTGTTATACTGAATATCGGAGTGGATTGAAATAAAAAATTTATCGGGAGATTTCAGAATGAACAGAATAGACGAGAAATTCAATAAATTAAAAGCAGAGAGAAGAAAAGCTCTCATTGCGTTTCTGACTGTCGGTGACCCCGACATGGAAACAAGCGAACAAGCTATTTATACATTACAGGATGAGGGCGCCGACCTGATTGAGCTTGGCGTGCCTTTTTCAGATCCCGCGGCAGACGGTCCGATTATTCAGCGTGCCGACGAAAGAGCGCTGGCAAACGGTACGGACATTTTCGCCGCGTTTGAATTAGCAGTAAAAGTTCGGGACAATATAAAAATACCGATAGTATTTTCTCTGTATTATAATGTAATAGTACAGTACGGCGCAGAAAAGTTTTTCGCCGACTGTCATAAGGCGGGTATTGACGGACTGATAATTCCGGATCTTCCTTTCGAGGAAAGCGGTGAAATCACCGAATATACAAAAAAATACGGCGTGTATCAGATACATTTTATATCCCCCGCCTCGAAGAACAGAATAAAAAACATATCGCAATACGCAAAAGGTTTTTTACACTGTATTCTGCCGTTTGACGCTGACAGCTTACAAACGCTTGACAAAACAGCGGCTATGATCAAAAATTGTACGGACATGCCCGTATGCGCCGTGTCTGACAGATCAGACAACGACTACATAATAAAACTGTCACAGCATTTTGACGGCGTCATTATCAGCAGTGACATTGTGGAAGCAATCGCTTCAGGGAAAAACAAGAACGAAAGAATTGATAATCTCCGCACAAAAATGCGTGATCTGAAATCATGCGTAATGATATATGAATAATTATCAGAAAAGAGGAAAACATATGAAATTCAGAAAAACAGCGTGCGCGGCGCTTGCGTTTATGCTTGCCGCCGGGACAGCCGCGTCGGCTAAAGATAACGTATACGCATACAATAAATTTGTATCAACTATTATAGGTCCGCATTATGGCTACTGTAATTTCGCGGCTTCATTCGCGGGACATGAAAATGAGTATGAAAATGTAAATACTTATTTCGGCGGACTCATTTCAGCGTTTTATGACGATATAGACGGTGACTTTGACAATGAACTTGTAACAGTTGAGACAACAGGAGTTACAGCATATCAGAAAGAGGAAAAGGGAGTGGTATTTTTAGGCTCGGCGGACATAGAGCTTATAGCCAACTACGGAGACTCATTCGCAAACGTATTCACCGTGCCCGAGGGACGCAAGAAGTACATAGGAATTGAAACATATTCCAAGGCGTCAGAGGACTATCATTTGTATCTGTACGATCTTAATCCCGATACTGACGATCTCAAGAAAATCCTCGATATAAGCAGAAAATCAAATGAGGAAGGTATTGACGAAAGTGTCTGGGCAAAGGATAAGACATATTATTCCTATACAAATGGCGGCGGTGTACAGACCTCAATAAACCCCGACAGCTATACAGACAGCAGCGATGCCGCGGCCAAAGCGCTCGGAGATACAGTCGGTTTGTTCAAAGAGACCATATCTAAAGAGAAAATCCAAAAGCGAATGACAGGCGGCGATGCGGACGGAGACAGAAGTGATGACGGAAATTACCGTATAAGCGCCTTTATTCCGAACAGCGTAAAGCTTGTCTCTTATGTAAGAGCGACAGGAGTGCGTCTTGCGGAAAAGCCGATAGTTATTTTTGAGGACAACAGTCCGCTTAACGAGCTTGCCGTAAAACCCGACATTGTCACAGTTATGGTTAACAACGAGACATTGCAGTTTCCTACTCAGGATCCGGTCATAATTGACGGAACGACACTTGTTCCTGTTCGTACCATCATTGAAACATTCGATGCAAAAGTGGACTGGGTTGATGAAAACGGAGTACAAAAAGTAATAGTCAACACGGCTGATAAAAACATTTCAATGACAATAAACAGTAAAGAGCTTTATGTAAACGGAGAAAGACAAAACGATCTTGAGGTTCCCGCTCAGCTTATAAACGATAAGACACTTGTGCCTATGAGAGTAATAAGCGAGGCGCTGGGATGTCGTGTCGACTGGGTTCAGGAAACAAAAACAGTAGTTATAGAGTCACAACAACAGTAAGGAGCGCGGTAAAATGTCAAATATATGGCACGATATAAACCCGAAAAGAATTTCGGCTGAAAGATTTATGGCGGTTATTGAAATACCGAAAGGTGTAAAAAACAAATATGAAATGGATAAAGAAACAGGATTGCTGCGTCTTGACAGGGTTCTGTATACGTCTACGCATTATCCTGCGAATTACGGATTTATTCCGCGCACATACGCGGCGGATAACGATCCTCTTGACGTGCTTGTGCTTTGTCAGGAGTCAATTGTTCCGATGACGCTTGTTGAGTGTTATCCGATAGGCGTTATGAAAATGATTGATGACGACCAGGTAGACGAAAAAATTATAGCAATTCCGTTCAATGATCCCTCATATGCGAACTATACCGACATCTCACATCTGCCGCAGCATACGTTTGCTGAAATTTCTCATTTCTTCCGCGTATATAAATCGCTTGAAGGTAAGGAAACGGTTGTAAACGAGGTGCTCGGCCGTGACGCCGCAAAAGAAGTTATACAAAACTGTATTACGGCGTATAAGGACACATACTGCTGATAAAATGTTTACAAAAAAGGCACGGTTTATTTTAACCGTGCCTTTTGAATTTACATTAATATAGTCTATACCTTTTCTTCACACAACCGTTTCATTCGGTCCAGACAACTCCAAAGAAACACCTTTGCACTGGCTTTCCCGCTGTTTTTGCGGATAGAAATAAATTTATATCCGCAGCCCGTTATCAACTATTATAAAATCAAACTAAACCGGCTCATTTTCAAAGAAAACTTTTATCCAGTCACTTCCACCGTAATATATATTGTAAACCTAACTAATATTATACACTATATCACGCTTCAATTCATCCTGTACTATTTAGCAGACACAACCGGAATTTTTGAAGCACTACCTGACATCCGTATCTCCTCATGTCTCAACACGGGCATATTCATCTTATACGCCGCTCCCTTTCTCTTATCTTTGTGACGCGGGCAAATTACAATAAGGTAAAGAAATAAACCCAAATCAGGCAATGTTATCATTTACAATATGTTTTCCAGCTTCAGCTTATAGTTCTTCGGAAGATGCTCAAACAAAAAACCAAGAACATTACAGCGCGCAAGAGCGTCCGTCTTCTGCTCTCCATGTATATAGCTAACCAGTTCAAACACATTAATTTCTATTGTGTCAATCTCCTCATGATTGCCCGTAGCAGCAAGCACGGTGTCTTTCTTATCCAAATATTCCGCCATTTTAACCGTTTCTCTTTCCGCCGCATCAAAATCCGCCTCTTCAAGCGCCATTATAATACTTCTGTTCATTTCCGCCAATTCCTCCGACACAGCGTCAATATGGCTTGTATAAATAACACTGCCTACAACCATAACAACAGCTATACACAGCGATATAATCACACCTTTCATGTTCCGTTATACTCCCCCTTCATCTGAACAAAAAGCTCTCCTTCTGCGTCCAGCGATGCAATGAATACCTTTTTTATATCATCAACGCTGTACTTTCCAAGCTCCTTCATAAGCCACGCCATATCCTTTTCCGCTCTCGCCAGCTCATGCTTATTCAGCGTCCCATCGGAAATAAGAGTGCACGGCAATCCGTCATGACGCACGTTTTCAAGCCGCAAATCCTCCGTTGTCACGCTTCGCGCGCTGTCCTTCGGTATAACGCTCAGTTTTCCGCTCGTTTCAACCACGGCCACCTCTACATCCGACACATCATGACAGCCGTTAAGGCGTAATTCCTCCAGTAAGTCATTTATATTAAAACGCAGACGCGCCAGTTCTTTTTCGTTTATATTACCGTTATATATTACAATACTCGGTTCTCCGCTCAGCAGCTTTCTCATTTTTTTACTTTTCAGGCTCAGATATGACATTGTAACCTCTGCCACAAGCAACGTCATAACCGGCACAATTCCTGACAGCAGCGGTATGTCTATCGCCTGCATAGGCACCGAGGCAAGATCGGAAATCATTATCGCAACCACAAGCTCCGAGGGCTGAAGCTCTCCAAGCTGTCTTTTCCCCATTATCCGCATTGCTATGATCACCATTATATACAAAATAAGCGTTCTTATAACCGGTACAAGCATACATTTCCTCCCGCATCTCTTTTTTCTATTTTTTCCTTAGTATTATATTTTTATGTATACTTTACTTTCATACGTTAAAGTGATATAATACTATATATCTATCAATACAAGGAGAATTAATAATGAAAGAAATAAATGATGAAAGTATTGACGCGCTTTTCAGCGCCGTTTTACAGCTGAAAACAAAAGATGAGTGCCGGCGTTTTTTTACAGACCTGTGCACAATCTCCGAACTGAAATCAATGAACCAGCGCATGCAGGTAGCTCTCATGCTCAAAAACAGAAGCGTATATACTGACATTGCCTCACAGACGGGCGCGTCCACAGCAACAATAAGCCGTGTTAACAGATGTATAAATTACGGCTCTGACGGCTACAATTTAGTAATCGAAAGAATGGAGAAACAAGATGAATAGCTATTCCGATTTCGCCCGCGTATATGACACTCTCATGCGCAGAGATGTTGACTATGAAAAATGGGCGGATTACATAGAAAATTTATTTGATATGTATGACGCCAATCCCTCTCTTGTGTGCGATCTCGCCTGCGGCACGGGCAATATCACAATCCCTATGGCAAAACGCGGCTATGACATGACAGGCGTGGATATTTCAGAAAATATGCTGAACATTGCCCGCGCAAAATCAGATGGTCTTGATATTCTTTTCCTTAATCAGAATATGACAAAACTTGACCTTTACGGCACAATGGGGGCGTTCTTGTGCATGATTGACGGTATAAATTATATACTTCCGCCAAAATCGCTTCTATATCTGTTCACCCGCATAAAAACCTGCTTTATTGACAGAGGCGGGCTTTTTATATTCGATATCAGCACTGAGCACAAGCTTAAAAACATTATCGGTTCAAACACGTTTGTTCACTGCGGAAAAAACATTTTCTATACATGGCAGAACAGATATCTTCCGGATAAACGGCTTTGCGATATGTTTCTTACATTTTTTATAAAGCAGGGAGACACGTATTCCCGCTTTGAGGAACGCCACCTGCAAAAAGCCCACTCACCAAAAGAGCTTGTCTCTCTTCTACATAAGTCCGGTTTTGAGACCGTGGATATGTATGACGAACTGACCTTCAGTCCTCCCCGCGAAGAAAGTGAAAGAATTGTTTTTGTATGCCGCTGAAAACCCAATAAATTATAGCATTTTTCTTGATTTTTATACCATTTTGTGGTATAATATATTTAAATATTCAGTCTGAAAAATTATATTTCAGAACAGCAGATTTAGGAGGAAATTATGGCAAAAAAATCCCAAGAATTAACGCTGGATATGGACGCCATCCAGAATCAGCACATTATTGACGTTGACCTCAACAATGAAATGAAAAAAGCGTATATTGACTATGCTATGAGTGTTATTGTCAGCCGTGCCCTTCCTGATGTCCGTGACGGTATGAAACCCGTCCACAGACGTATATTATATGATATGTACGAGTCAAATCTTTTATACGAAAATGACTTTAAGAAATCCGCCGCCACCGTTGGTGACGTTCTCGGTAAATACCATCCTCACGGCGACGCGTCCGTATATGACGCCATGGTTCGTATGGCGCAGGATTTTTCACTGAGATATCCGCTTGTACAAGGCAAAGGTAATTTCGGCAGCGTGGACGGCGACCCTCCCGCGGCCTATCGTTACACAGAAGCGAAAATGGCAAAAATCTCCGCTCTGATGCTTACTGATATAGAAAAGGAAACCGTTGACTTTGTAACTAACTATGATGACAAGCTTATGGAGCCGGATGTTCTTCCGTCCCGCTTCCCCAACCTTCTTGTAAACGGCAGCGCGGGTATTGCCGTAGGCATGGCGACAAATATTCCGCCGCATAATCTTACAGAGGTTATAGACGGCATTATAGCCGTCATAGACGATCCTATGATAACCATTGAGGAACTCATGACTCATATTCAGGGTCCGGACTTCCCGACCGGGGGCGTTATCATGGGTAAAAGCGGCATACGCAGCGCCTACACCACAGGCCGCGGAAGAATTATTCTGCGGGCAAAAGCGGAAATTGAGGAATATAACGGCAGACATAGGATTATTGTCTCTGAAATTCCATACCAGGTAAATAAAGCAAGACTTGAAAAGCATATCAACGAGCTTGTGCGCGACGGCAAAATAGACGGTATTGCCTCCACACGTGATGAGTCGACAGAAATAATACGTCTTGTCATTGAATTAAAAAAGGACGCAAATCCTAATATTGTGCTCAACAATCTTTATAAATTCACGCAAATGCAGGATACTTTCGGAGTAATTCTTATTGCTCTTGTCGACAAAGTGCCTAAAGTGCTTAATCTTCGTGAAATGATTGATTACTATATAGCGCATCAGGAGGACGTTATAACGCGCCGCACAAAATTTGAGCTTCAAAAGGCGCTTGACCGCTCTCATATACTTGAGGGTTATAAAATCGTTATAGACAATGTTGAAGAAGTTATACGAATTATACGCGCGTCGAAGGGAATTCCCGAATCAAAGGCGGCGTTGTGCGAGCGTTTCGGCTTATCCGACGCTCAGGCTGACGCTATAGTAAAGATGCAGCTTGGACGTTTGTCGGGCATGGAGCGCGACAAAATTGAAACAGAATACGCTGAAATCATGGCAAAAATCGCGGATCTTAAAGATATCCTTGCAAATGAAAGCCGTATTCTTGACATAGTCAAAACTGATCTTAATGATATCAAAAACAAATACGGTGATGAAAGAAGAACCGAAATTTCAATGGTAACAAATGAAATTGACATTGACGACCTCATTGACGAGGAGGATATTGTCGTCACGCTTACCCATAACGGCTATACAAAGCGTCTGCCAGTCGACACATACAAATCTCAAAGACGCGGCGGCAGAGGTATTTCGGGCATGGCCACGCGCGAAGAGGACTTTGTGGAGCATCTGTTCACCACTACCACTCACCATACACTGCTGTTCTTTACCAGCCGCGGCTATGTGTATAAACTGCGTGGATACCAGATACCGGAGGCAAGCCGTCAGGCAAAGGGTACTGCTATCGTCAACCTGCTTCCTATCGAAAGCGGTGAAAAAGTAACCGCAATGATCGCGCTTAAAGACTTTGAGGATGACAAATATCTTACCTTTGTAACGCGCGGCGGTATCATCAAAAAGACAGGACTTATGGATTATTCCAAAATACGCAACGGCGGTCTCCGCGCAATTGATCTTGCGGACGGAGACGAGCTTATCCGCGTAGAGCTTACCGACGGTACAAACGATATATTCATAGCCACGCACGACGGCTACGCTATACGCTTTAACGAAAAAGATGTGCGCTCAACAGGACGCACCACTCGCGGCGTTATGGGCATCAGACTTCACAAAAACGATTACGTCATTGGCGCGGCTCTCGCTTCGAAAGACACGCAGCTGCTAACGGTCACCGAAAACGGCTACGGCAAAAAAACGCCGCTTGACGAATACCGCATACAGTCACGCGGAGGACTTGGTATATTTACCTACCGTATAACAGACAAAACTGGTAAACTGGCAGGTATGAGAACTGTCACAGATGAAGATGATATTATCATTATAACTTCAGACGGTATTATCATACGAATGCATACAGATGAAATTTCCTCGTACAGCAGACAAACACAGGGAGTACGTGTCATGAAACTTGCCGAAGACGTAAAGGTTGTCAGCATTGCTCCGGCAAGCCGCGAGGACGAGGAGGACGCAGAAGAAAACTCCGAAAACGTGTCAGAACCATCCCCGTCAGACGCGGACAATGAAGAAGAATAAAAATAAATCAGTATTATCTCAGTCATTTTATATGGGATATTATTGCTGATATGAACTAATAAAAACCAAAGGAGACAATGAATAACAATGAAAAAATCAATTAGTATTATTTCTGTCATTTTATCTGTAATGCTGTTGCTTGCTTCATGCGGCAATACTGATAAAAAAGAAAAGACACCGTCACAGACAGTTGACACCAAGCTCACAAAGAATACTGTAACCGCTACAATTGAATTTGAGGATTATGACGATATTATCCTTGAGCTTTATCCCGATCTCGCCCCCGAAACTGTAGAGAATTTTGTAACTCTCGCAGAGGACGGTTTTTATGACGGACTTATTTTCCACAGAGTTATAGAAGACTTTATGATCCAGGGCGGCGGTTATAATGAAAATCTTAAAGAACAGAAAACCTCGTCAATAAAAGGTGAATTTTCACAAAACGGTTTTGAAAATACACTTTCACATCTAAGAGGCGTAATTTCAATGGCCCGTACCGCGCAGAATATGGACAGCGCTTCAAGCCAGTTCTTTATTGTACAGAAAGACTCGGCATATCTTGACGGTCAGTATGCCGCTTTCGGACAAGTTACAGAGGGTATGGCGGTAGTTGATGAAATAGCTTCTGTAAAAACAGGAGCGGTTGCCGCGTCAGGAATGGACGATGTTCCTGTAACTCCCGTAGTTATAAAGACTATAAGTATTGATACAGGAAGCTCGTCCGGCAAAAACAGTGGCAAATCTTCAAAATCTAAAAATGAAGCCACTGACAAGCCTTCAAAACTCTCGGATGATGACGATGATGATAATGATACCAAATCAAATTCCACATCAAAATCATCATTTGATATGGATGACGATGACACTGATACGCGCTCATCCGGCAGTCTGTCAAATTCATCAGATAAATCATCATCCGGCAGCTCGTCAGGCTCTAAGTCATCATCAGGCAATTCATCAAAGACTTCATCTGATGAAGTCTCATCACTATTCTGATTTAAGGAGAAAACACATATGAACATTGAAATAGAAATGGAAAACGGCGGCATTATGAAAGCGGAGCTGTATCCCGACATTGCGCCGATTACTGTAGACAATTTTACAAAACTTATAGAAAACAAGTTCTTTGACGGCCTTATTTTCCACAGGGTTATAGCCGGATTTATGATCCAGGGCGGAGGCTATACGGCTGACGGTCAGCATAAAGAGACAGACTCAATAAAAGGTGAATTTGACGCAAACGGCGTCCCAAATTCCCTGAAACATACACGTGGCGTGCTTTCAATGGCACGAACAATGTTCCCTAACAGCGCTTCAAGCCAGTTCTTCATCATGCACAAGGACTCGCCGCATCTTGACGGTCAGTATGCCGCTTTCGGAAAGGTTACCGACGGTCTTGACATTGTCGATGCAATCGCCAACACCCCGACCGATACAAGCGACAGACCGCTTGAGGATCAGATTATAAAGACCATAAGAATAGCATAAAACGTGTAAAATATTCTGACTTATACAGAGGTTTGCATAGGACAGTAAAATCAATGATCTGTAAAACAGAAGAAAAAAGTTCTGTTGTTCATATGAACATCAGAACTTTTTTCTATGTAATATATAACATAATCTCAAAACACTCTATTGATTTTTCTCCCATGCTATGATAATATATCATTGTAAAATATTAGCCATATAAATTGAAGTACTACTATGCAAACAAAAAAACTGCAAAATTTTTTTAAAGATAACACAAAATTGTATATAGAGCACAAAGGCACAATATATCAGTCATTTCCTAACGAAAGACAATTTATGATTATTGCGTATATAGCCTACGGACAGGGAACGGTTGTAATAGGCAACAACCGTTTTTCCGCGGTGCAAAAGGATATTTTTATTATAAATCCCGGCATCAGAACTGAATTTATAATGTCAAAAAATGTGCCGAACCCTATTTTTGAAATTTATTTTATTTGCTTTGAAAAGGACTATTTACAAATAGAATGGGAAAATTATATAAGAGATTTTTCCGAATTAGAGTTTTTTCTGAAAAATAACGGACAAAGTTATTTAAAAGTATCAGACAACAAAAAATGTGAAATAAGAAATTGTATTGTCAGAATAATTAATGAGTACTATGAGGATACCCCCGGACGTGACAGTTCAATCTTAGGCTATATGATAATTCTTATTCCCATGATTTTAAGACGCAACAATATGACGGAAAAACATATTTTCAGCAACAATATGCTTGTAGACCAAACAATACGGCAAATACGAAGCGCCATATATAAAAATCCTAAACCGTCTGAAATAGCCGCGCGTCGTTTTGTCACGCGCGAGCATCTCGGACGCGTATTCAAGCAGGAAACAGGTATGACTATAACTCAGTACACAAACAGCGTCCGCATCGAAATAGTCAAAGATATCCTGAGGAATACCGACAGGCCGATAGAGGATATACCGCTTTTGTTTAATACCAAACTAAAATATTTACAACAGACATTTAAACACTATACAGGCATGACGATGCGGGAATATCGTTCAAAAGAACATTACAAATAAAAACAGACAGGGTATATTTCCTGTCTGTTTTTTGTTAAAAATATGATAGTTATTCAATTTCCGCTTTGCAAACTATTGAATTGCCGTCTTTATCAGTTTTACTATATTCAAATTCAGTATTTATCAAATCAGTATATCCCAATCTGTAAAGCTCACCCGCTATAATGGAGGCGTATTTCATCGCGCCCAGATATGATGTATGAGTATTATCCTTTATTACTCCAAAGTTCTGTTTAACTTTTGTTAAGTCTCCGTTATATAATTTCATAAATAAATCATATGTTCTTTTTGTCAAATCTATTGACTGCACATTTTGTTCATCCGCGGTATCAATCATGATCTGGCCAAACAGCATTGTTTCACCAAATTGATTTGGGGACGCGGTAACATTGGGATTTACAAGTATTGTGTTAAGGCCCGCTTCCTTTGCCTCTTTTGCAATACGGGACGCATATATTTTCATATTATCTCTGTTCGCGCTTCCTCCGACTGTTGGATTAGGTTGATAATAATCATTAACGCCGGCTTCAAAAATAAATATATCTCCTTCCCTCGCATTATGTATCACGGCAGGGAATGCTGTCGTATATAAATTAGAAGCGTAATACCCGGAATTTGCGAGATTTACAACCTCATATTTTTCAGTATTTATATAATTTGCAAGCGTTTGTCCCCAGCCTGTCTGCGTTGTTCCCAGATAATTATCTGTATTGCCTCCGTAATAATTCGCCACGAGCGAATCACCGATAATATAGATTTTCGCTTTACGATCTGCTATTGACGGTGATTTTACTATTTTAACATACGATAATGTTCCGTCTGATGTATCCGCAGTTTTTAATGTGATTTTACCGCCCGATACTTTTACGTCGCTTGCGTTATACGTTGAGCCCCCGGACACAGAGCGTCCGTCGCCGTTTTGATCAATATTGTTCGCTATCATATATCCGTTCACATACACATCCGTATGAGCTGTCGAACCGTTTGTAACTGTTATATTATAGTTTCCGTCAGGAAACACACTGTCAAATGTAATTCCGTCAAGGCAGTTTCCCAAATCACGATATTCATAAACAGGCGCAATTTCAATATCACTTCCGACATCGGTAATTACCGTTATAATATCGTCTGCCGAAACAAATTCGTTCCCGGTAATTTTGCCTTCCTTTGCGGTTGTTACCGAATACCCTGTTATATTTTCATTTTTTACAAGACTTCTTGTATCAATTATTGTTTCATCACTATCCGCTACTGCGGTAATAAAATAATCAGGCATTTTATCAATTTCCAAAATTGAATTTGTAAGCGGCTCCATACTGCTTAAACTGTTCCAAAGCATAACTTTACACTTTTCAGATACATTAAGTTTCACGCTTTCCTCTGCCGTTATAGGCTGTGATTTGACTTCTGCCAATACGTCTCCGTCATACTGAGCGATAATCAAAATTCCGTCAAGTAATGATGTTACCGTGTTGTTACCCGCATTATATGTTAAAATATCCTCGTCTTTTATTGGATCTGCCGTAAAAGTAAATGATGAAATATTTATTCCGCTTCCGACAGGCCAGAAATAATATGTATTTCCTCTTTCAAGCATAACGCTCATAGTCTGATATTCCTGTGAAAATAATTCAACGGAAGCGTCAATATAATCCGCTTCAACTCCCGACGTTCCGTATCTAAGCCACGATTTTGATTTATTTCCAGCATTGTATGTATTTCTGAGCCGCATGGTGAGTGTGCCGTTTTTAGCAGGCGTATATTCAATGTATCTGTTACCCGATAAAGATTTACCGTTCCACCAAATTCCGCCCTCACTTGTCTCATTACCGTTCGCCGTTTTATAAACAGAAGAATTGGGATTTATATAATCGCCCTTTGCTCCGTATATTGTAAGATTACTTATTTTAGCGCTCTTTTCAAGCGGACGTGAGTCCGCAAACTGATTAAACGGATACGTGTATGTATTATTATCTGAATTATATATATAATCAGGCGAGTAATGATCGGCAGACAGAATATTATTTTCAAATACAAGTCTTATGCAATCATATTCTGATGTGGCTATAATAATATCATTTCCGTTTTCCGAGTAATTCTTATCGCCTGTCCTCACCCACTCTGTACCGTTATAATATCCTGTTTCGGCAGACAGCGCATTATAATTTTTTGCGCCCTCAAGGATAAACTCCGATGCTGTTGTGCTTTCAAGCACAATCTCTTTCTCGCTTTTTTCTACCGCGATGCCAACGCCGTTATTTTCAGTATTATATATGACAGGAACAGCTCTTAACATCTTCCTTGTGCTTTCCGTACCATCAGACAATGCGTTGAAAAAAACCAAACCTGTGCCGCCTGCGCCGTCGGCTTTTTTACTCGCGAGCGGATACGCGATTTTATTCAGCATTGCGTTTGTTTTTCGTATATCATCAATATATACTCCGCGTTCCGCCAGAGGATATGTTTTTTCTAAGTACATACCCAATTCATCAGGGCCGCAAAGCTCATATACATTATAGAACGAACCGCCGGCAAGCGTCGCAAGCGTAAGAGCGCTTGAATTTTGATATTTGCTACTCCCTTTCGCTCCTCCGCCGTTTTCCATAATCATGGGCAGGTTTTTACCCTGTGAATAATCAACCGAAACCTTTGTCATCTTTGATATTCCGTGCCCGAAGTTATATAAATATGAAGTATCTTCAGTATATGGATCATATCCGATAAAATCAATGCTTGTTCCGTTTTCAGCATTCCTCATTTTCTCATTGTATTCAACAAGATTGGCATCTGTTCCGCCATAATTATTCGTTCTCGTCCATACGGAATAATCAGATATTTTAACTGCCTCGGCAATGCTGTTTTGATAGTTCCACATTACATCGTCACGATAATCCTGAGCGGTTTTTCCGTTTTCAATAAAGCTGTTGTATTTCGCCTCACATATATTACAATAGCAACGCTCATTATATTTATGATCACCGCCATGCATTCTTGCCACAGCAGGTTCGTTTGTAAGCTGACAGCCTACAACTGTTTTTTTATCACCGTTCTGTAAATTATACTCCGCTATATGATTAAATATATTTTCAACAACCTCCTGCTCCTTTGCTCTTAACGCCTTATCCTCCTTGCACATCAGGAACGCGTATGATGCTCCACGCTGACGTATCGGAGTTTTATCCGGCGCAAGAGTTTTTTGATAGTTATTTAAAGCATAATACGGAACTCTGCTGTCCGCGGACTGCTGACAGGTATCAAGAGCAAACCATAAAATTTCCAGCTTAATTCCCGCATCTTCCGCGTATTTAATCATTTTGTCAAGATAAGTGTAATCATAAACATCATCACGCGACAGAACAAGCTGCGGAGTATTGCGAGTTGTATTCGCGCCGTTATTTATTCCGACTTGTACGTCAGCATCAGAGCATACAACAAAGCTGACAGTATTATCAACGCTGTTATTTACAAAATCTGTTACATCAATATCATAGTATGCCGTCGCGTTTACACTATCCCATGAAGGCGGTGTGCCCAAATCAACACCGTTTATTTTATTATCTGAAATACAAGGCGCGGTTTCCCATGTCAGATTATTTCCGCTCCAATAGTCATTGTCTATTCCATAGAGATGTAAGCTTCCAATACCATTTATTTCATTTACATATAACCGTACTTTCGCTCCGGCATAATTCACATTTTCATTTGGCAGTTCAAATTTCAAATATGCCATACTATTATCTTTCTGAATATACAGTGTTGAATTATCCGTATTCGTATTCTGAACATTCACATATGCGGCGTCTGACGCATTGCACGCTTTATCAGGCTGAATATCCATCCACCGTATTTGTGTATTTGCAACAGTAAAACCATCGTTGGCTGCCTGCTTAAACATATCCTTGACCTGTTCGTCATTCCAATTCCAGCTATCAATTACTTTATCAGCACGGATTTGTATTCCGTTAAAGAAAAACGGCTTTCCGTCCACATTCATTGTATATCTGTCATATTTGCCAAGTGATGTGTCAATATCGCTTACTATGCTCAATTCTTCAAATTCGGCATTAATTGTCACTTCCTTTTCAGGCATAACAAAGGTTTTGGTATACTTTATATTGATATCTCCGCAAGTCATAGATTTAATACGATAACCGTTATCAGGCTTGACATTCAATGTTACAGTATCGCCGCCCATTGCCCTGCCGTTTTCTGCTCCGTCTGATATTGTAATAGTACCGTGATCAATATTGGGAATATTTATATTATAATAAACCTTTTCTTCAAATACTGCCGCAACAGTAACATTTTTTTCTATTGTAAAAATGTATTTATTATCTGTCACTTGAACAATATTTCCGTCAACAATTAAGCGTGACAATTGATACCCATCGTCAGGTGTAACTGTCAATATTACCTCTGTTCCTTTAGGAATACGGCAATTATCTAAAACATTGGTTGTAATAGTACCATTGTCAGTATTATCAATAGAAACTGAGTAAATATTATCCGCGGCTAATACGTTTGCCGTTGCCGCTTCACTTTTATTTTCGCCGCTTTTCCGCGCTGTTACAGATATTGTATCATTTGTATTAAGTATCAGATTATCAATCGCCCACTCTGTACCGATAACCTCCGCTTCTCGTTCTTCGCCGTCGTTTATACTTACCAAAACACTTGCTCCTTCTTCACAAGTTCCCGATATTTCTGTATCGGATGAGGTTATCGGCATGTTTATAACAGGCTTATCTGTTTTCCCTATAATATCCGCTGATTCGTAGCTAAGATTTGTTATATATGATCCTCTGTTATATGTATGCAAGGAATATGTATGTCCCGCTGTCACTTCAAAAGACAGATTAAATTTAGAATTGTTTATTATATCGCTGCCGAGCTGATTTCCGTTTTCAGCATATCCTTTAACAAGAAGAGATGTGTCAGCCTCATCAAGTTCTATCATTCCGAAATCATTATACCATATTCTGCATTTTGCACTGCTCGCAGCGCCGTTAAAAGCTATTGTCAGTTTTACAGCTCCGCTGTAAGATGGTTTAATCAGTATATACCGTCCGCTGTCAGCCGCGCTTGTCGGCGGTTCATTACAGCTCGGATTAGAAAAAATAATCCCTTTGTCAGACGTAATGCTGTCACCTGTTCCAAGAGACACTCTTAAATGCGCATATTCATCTGACACGTCATAAGTATTTGACGCTTCACCTCCGTCTGCAAAACTCCATGTGTATTTCCCCATTTCCGCCGAGGCAGAAATCGGATTTTGATTATTAGCAAAAACAAGATTTACATTTATAATCAAAAACACTATTACCGTCAATACGCTTATTGCTCGTTTCATAACATCACAGCTCCTTATATGAGTATTTTGTAATTTCATTATAAAATACTCATATAAGGATAACAAGACATTTTTATGATATATCGGCTTTAAAAATGATGCATGCGCAATGTTACAGCGACAAATAAGTATTTTTATTTTATAACGATTTGCAAAAAAATACAGCGATGCATTATTACAATGCATCGCTGTATTTAATTATCAAATTTAAGATTTTTTAAAATATTGCTGTCAAAGAAAAATATGCAATTACACATATACCAAGTATAATTCTGTAATAACCGAACGCTTTAAAATCATGCTTTCTAACATAATTCATAAGAAATTTAATTGCAGCCATTGAAACCGCATACGCCACCGCCATACCGGTTAAAAGTACAGCTACTTCTCCGCCCGACATTGTAAGACCGTTTTTTACTATTTTTAACAGGCTCACGCCAAACATAACCGGTATTGCAAGAAAAAATGAAAATTCAGCCGCCACCGATCTCGAACAGCCTATAAGCATAGCGCCAAGTATCGTTGCTCCGGAGCGTGATGTGCCGGGTATAATAGACAATACCTGAAACAATCCTATCATAACGGCTGTTTTATAAGACATAGAATTTATATCCGTCACAGTTGTTTTCTTATGGTGCTTTTCAGCTATAAGAAATGCCACACCATACACAATCAGCGTCGCCGAAACAACTTGCCAATTTTCAAAATGTTCCATATAATCATTAAGAATAAGCCCGGCAACAGCGGCAGGTATACATGCCACTATGACTTTAAACCACATTTTCCATGTATCTGTTCTTTCCTCCTCCGTCTTTGACAACGCAAAAGGATTTAACTTACGAAAATACAATGTTACAACTGCCAGTATAGCGCCAAGCTGTATAACATATAAATATAAATCCGAAGCTGTAAAACATCCTTCATTACGAATAAATTCATTTACAAGGATCATATGGCCCGTGGAACTTATGGGCAGCCATTCTGTTATGCCCTCAACCACTCCCAGAAAAATAGATTTAAGAATTTCAAGAAACAAAAAACCACTCCTTATTTCATTTTTGATTTCACACAGCCGATAATCAAATTAGCCGCTCCGTCAATACCAATTTTCTCTGTATTAACACACAAATCATAATTAGACATTACTCCCCAATCTCTGCTTGTGTAGTAATCATAATAAGTACGACGCTGTTTATCTGTTTTAATTACCTTATCACGAGCTTTTGACTGAGTAAGCCCCTGAGCTTCCATTACCCGTTTTGCCCTATAATCAACACCACCGTAAATGAAAACATTTAAATAATCAACATTTTCAGACTCAAGAACATAATCGGCGCATCTTCCCACAATCACGCAGGAACCTTCCTTTGCAACGTCTTTAATAACCTCTGACTGAGCTATAAAAAGCTTATCATTAATCGGCATCTCATAGTAAATAGGCGCGTTTATACCACGAAGCGAGTAATTGCCGCTTGCAAGAGAATATAAAAAACTGTTCGTAGCATGCTCATCAACCTCTTTAAGCGCCTCCTTACTTATATTACTTTTCTGTGCCGCCATTTCAACAAGCTCCTTATCATAAAAAGGAATGTTAAAATATTTCGCAATCCTTTCTCCCACATCACGGCCTCCGCTGCCAAATTGTCTGCCTATTGTTATTATTAGTGACATAATACATTCTCCTTTCTCTATGTCAAGATTATTCGTTTATATTCTTATAATGCTCCCAATTACTGTTCACCTTTACAACATAATTTTTTGTTTCAGGAAAAGGGATATCCTTTAATGTCACTCCGTCATCACTGTAACGCGTATCAGAAAGCCAGCTTTGGACATTTCCCATTCCACCGTTATATGCCGCAAGCGCTGTATCTGTATTTCCGTACACATCAAGCAAATGTCTCAAATAATGACATCCGAGCATTATATTTGTCTCAGGATCCATATAATCATAACTACCCTGATAATTCATATGCTCCACATTCCATTCGGCAGTTTCTTCGGTCAGCTGCATAAGCCCGCCGGCAAAACCGGAGTGCGCCTCGGGAACAAAATTGCTTTCAACCTTAATGACAGCCATAACCAAATATGGATCAAGATTATTTTCAGCAGCATATTTTACTATGTAATCGGAATAAGCGACAGGATATTTCACTCTCTGACTTGTTTCATATCCACCCACTATACCGAGAATAGCCACGACTATTGCGACAAGCGCAAGAAATATTTTAAAAATTTTACTCAATGCTATACCTCTTTTAATTTATTATACAGACTTAAAACCGCCTGTTCCAGTTCTTCCACCGTTCCATTATTTATAAGTACAAACTTAGAATGTTTTTTATAAAACTCCTCACCAGGCTGAGCGTTAATACGCTCCCGAGCCTGTATTTCCGTCAAACCGTCACGTTTCATAATACGGTTAATTCTCACCTCTGTATCAGCAATAACCGAAACTATAAAATCACATATAGGCTCAATATTACTGCCGATTATTACAGCTCCGTCAACTGCGGCAATACCCGATTTAACTTTTCCAATATCATAAAGCACGCGTTGTTTTATATATTTATGAGTAATACGGTTAAGTGTTTGCGTATATTTACTGTTTGAAAACGCAATTGATGCCAAAGTTTGCCTTTTAAGGGTACCGTCATTATTTATAATATCTTTGCCAAAAAAACCAGTAAGCTCAGTCAGACAAGGACTGTTTTTTTCAGTAATCTTACGCGCGATCATATCCGTATCAATAACATCAATCCCCAGTTTTATAAGCATAGAGGCTACAGAAGTCTTACCGCTGCCACTGCCTCCTGTCAGTCCAAAAATAAGCATACATTATCCTCTGTTCACAGAATAAAATTTCATCAAATATTCTCAATCTGCCAGTCTATAGCCTTTTTATCCATAGCTTCAAGCATCCTGTTTGCAGCTTTAAAATGACCGCAGCCAAAAAATCCACGGCTTGCAGAAAGAGGACTCGGATGCGCTGCGGTAAGAATTTTATGATGAGGATTTGTAATGACATTAATTTTTTCCTTTGCGTTATTTCCCCAAAGCATAAAGATTATCGGATCCTCTCTGCTATTCAGTGCCTTTACAACACTATCCGTAAATATCTCCCATCCTTTATTTCTATGAGAATTAGCCATTCCGTCACGCACTGTTAAGGACGCGTTAAGCAACAGCACTCCCTGACGTGCCCATTTCTCAAGATAACCGTTATTCGGGATATACAAACCAAGCTCATTTTGTAACTCTTTATACATATTAAGCAAAGACGGAGGTATTTTGACACCTTTCTGGACAGAAAAGGCCAGTCCGTGCGCCTGCCCCTCCTCATGATAAGGATCCTGACCGAGAATAACTACTTTTGTATTAGCATATGACGTCCATTTTAAAGCATTAAAAATATCATACATATCAGGATGAATTTTATGAGATTTGTATTCAGCTTTTAAAAAAGCCCGCAATTTAAGATAATACTCTTTAGTAAATTCATCTTTAAGAATTTCATCCCAGTCATTACCGATATTTACCACATTCTCCGCCTCCGTTTATCTATTATATATATTATAACAAATATTATAGAAAAATGCAATGCATTTATGGTAAAATGCGAACAAAAAAGAACAGTCCCGAAGGACTGTTCTTATAATGCTAATATTGATATGCGATTATCAATTATTTTACAAATGTATCATAAAGGATCTTAGCAGCCTGCGCTCTTGTAGCATTAGCTACCGGAGCAAATTCTGTATCAGATACACCATTGATGATACTTGCGTCAGCAAGAGTCTGTACAGCTGTCTTAGCATAGTCAGCAATCTGACCCGCATCAGCAAATGACAATGTTCTCTTAGCTGACAGATCCTCATTCATAACCTGAGCAGCCTTATATGTCATAAGAGCCATATCCTGTCTTGTGATCTGATCATAAGGACCAAAGTTACCGTCACCATAGCCTGAAACAATACCCAAAGAGCTTGCAACAGCTACATCATGATAGAACCATGCTTCTGTCGGTACATCAGCAAATTCTACATTAGCAGAATCATTTGACTTACCTATAGCGCCTACAAGAATACGACAATATTCAGCTCTTGTAATATTATCATTAGGAGCGAATATACCTTCGCTTCTACCGCTGATAATACCCTTATTAGCAAGCATTATAATAGCTTCCTGCGCCCACTGAACATCATTGATATCGTTGAATGATACAAGACCGCCGATGTTAGAACCATTATTACCTGTAGATGGGCCTGCTATCGGACCGCCTGTGCCTGTTGAATCCTTATCGCTGCTGCTTCCACTGCCTGAAGAACCATTTGTAGATGTATTCTTCACATTAATAGTAACAGTACCTGTTGCTATCTGATCATTGCCATCCTTATCTTTATATGCATAAGTTGCTGTAACAGTAGCCTTACCTACCTTCTTAGCATATACTCTGATTGACGCCTTACCATCTGCAACATTTACCGTTGCTGTTGATGATCCGTCAAAGTCAAGATAATCAGCACCGCTTGTGACTTCAAATTTAACCTCAGTACCAGGTGTTGCACCAGTTGCGTCTGTAACTTCAGCAGTTACTCTTGCTGTACCGTCAGCAGAAATCTGTGTTTTGTCAGCAGTTACTTTTACATTTGCTTTTGCCGGAACCGGAGTAGCCGGAGCAGGTCCCTGTGTAACTGTCTTATCATCAGGGTTCTGAATTTCTCCGCCATCTTTCTTAACAAGCTGAGCCGCAAGTGTAACATTCTTATCATACATTACATAAACAAGCTTATTTACTACATCATTAATTGATGTTACGCCTAAAGATGTAACATTCTCTGCATCAAAGTGACCGTTAACAAGGTTTGAATACTGAGCCTTTGACAACTCCTTATCACCATACTTAACTACATACTTGTCACCGTAAACAGCTTCATCATTACCATTCTTAACTGTAGGAATAATGAAATACTGTGACTTACCTTCATCCAGTGTATCATTTACATCTCCAGTTGTAATAGCCTTGTTCAAAGCAATTGTAGCTGTCGGATCTTTTACAACCGGTGTGTCACCGCCACCAAAAGCAGGGAATATTACATTTGTTGCTTCAATAGCATTTTCGTCTGAACCACCAACTGTATATTTTACTTTCTTTGTTGCATTATTGTCTGCAAGATAAGAACTATCTGCTATTGCAAATTGAGTATCATACTTCATAGGTTCACTTAGTTTTATTGTGAATTCAACAATTCTATCTTCAGAATTTGTGTTTGGAGTTGTACCTAATGTAAATGAATATGTATATGTCTTTGCTTCTTCATTAAAATTAGGTGTTCCCGCACCGTCATTTGTTACTTCTGTTACACTTGATGGTAGCGGAAGAATAATTCGACCTGCACTAAGACCATCAGCCAAACCTGTATAACCTACTACTACTTTTATTTCTTTACCATCTTCACTCACTACAGGTGTTGATAGTGTAAAACCTTTATCCGGCTTAACTATAGGGCCAATAACAGGCTTATCTGGATCATCTGTTGGTCCAGGTTCTTCTGTTGCCACTGGAGCAGGTGTTGCATCAGTTGTTGGCTTTGGTGTTGGAGCATTTGGATCAACATACTTTGGAACTAATGCCGATATTGATTCAATAGCATTTTCGTCTGAACCACCAACTGTATATTTTACTTTCTTTGTTGCGTTATTGTCTGCAAGATAAGAATTATCCGCTATTGTTAAATTAGTATCTTCTGCTACAGGTTCACTTAGTTTTATTGTGAATTCAACAATTCTATCTTCAGAATTTGCATTTGGAGTTGTACCTAATGTAAATGAATATGTATATGTCTTTGCTTCTTCATTAAAATTAGGTGTTCCCGCACCGTCATTTGTTACTTCTGTTACACTTGATGGCAATGTAAGAATAACTCGACCTGCACTAAGACCATCAGCCAAACCTGTATAACCCACTACTACTTTCAACTCTTTGCCATCTTCACTCACTACAGGTGTTGATAGCGTAAAACCTTTCCCTTCTGCGCTTGCAAATGTCAAACTTGACAACATTGTAATAATCATTGCAATTGCACAAACAAGAGAAATTAACTTCTTGTTTTTGTTCATTTTGTTTTAACCCCTTTCAGATTATCCTATATCTAATAATAAGCATTTCAGTTACAACACAAATTGTAACTGAATTATACTTAATTATTACATTAGTTATTACAAAACAATTGATTAGTTGTTCATTGTACCCATAATTTCTTTACCAGCATTACCAATCAAATTTTCAGCTGTATATCCTGCGTCTGCATATAATAAGCAAGTAGCATCCATTGCGCCAGCTTCACCGTCATCATCAACGTCACCCGCAACAGCATTTCCGTTTTCTGTTGTAATCGTCTTTCCAGCATTACCAATCAAACTTTCAGCTGTATATCCTGCGTCTGCATATAATAAGCAAGTAGCATCCATTGCGCCAGCTTCACCGTCATCATCAACGTCACCAACAATTATTTTTCCACCAACAATTTCACCCAATGTTAATGTAGTTTTATACGGTGTAGCAATACCTTCGCCGCCAACATAAACTTTGTATGTACCATCTGCCAAGTTCTTTGGAAGCTGTACACCGTCAGCAGCAAACTCAGCAACCTGATCGATTGCAATAACAGCACCTTCAGGAATTCCGTCTGTAAGATCTGTCATGTCAAAACCGTTACCAAAAACAAGCAAAGTCTTCTGACCTTCTGCTGTGCTGTCAACATGAAGAACTAACTTACCTGTTTCCGCATTGTAATCATCTTTGGAAACTGTAACGCCTTCAGCCATAGCTGACGAAGCTACTGCCGCAGTAACTACTGCCATTGCCGTACATGATAGAAATAATTTTGTGAATTTCTTCATTTTTCTTTACCCCTTTTCTAAAATAGATTTTTTTGTTTTTTGTTTGAGTGCCTGCATATTAACATGACACGCATACAAGTTACATTCATATATCTACATTATAAACTATATAGTCTCAAATTTCAATTGTTTTTTAATTTTACTATGTTTTTTGACACATTCAACAATCTTATGGGGCGATTTTTGTATATATTGAACAACCCTAAAGATTATAAATTACATATTTGTTAAATTACTACTGCTTTATTCTCAGAGACCTATAGTCCCTGCCGCTTGTCTTAACGGCAAGGCCGGGATTGACATTCTGAATTACCTTCACAATCTTAATCACATTACCCGTATCAAAATTGACTATCGGCATATAATAACATTCCCCGCTGTATGTCTCAACATAAAATATGTCCATACTCGAAATGGTTTTCTTCCTATAAAAATCTTTCGTCTTTTCAAGCGATCGTATATTTTTCACAAAGTTTGTTTCAGGCCTGACATTTCTCTTAATAAAATTCTTTGTTCCGATCATCACCGTGCATATCTCATCCAGCGGGATTTCCACAATTTTTGTCTTTGCCGGAATAAACTCGCTCAAAAGTTTAATTTTATTACCGTAATCATACGGAAGAAAATCATTTGTCCAGTTTTTCATATAAAGACTTTCACGGTCTGCCGCAATATATGACGGATAAACCGTGTTTATACGAATAAGCACATACGTCGACGCGAGAATAGCCGCAATAAGCCACGCGACAAAGAAAAGCCAACTGCTTTTCACAAGATTATATGCCGCCATTACAAGCGCAAAGCATGACAAAAGCACAAGTATAAACAGAAAAATTGTGTTTCTTCGCCTGTACGCCCCCTTTGTGCGCGCTCTTACCTCAGATGCCATTTTTATCCCCCCTGTTTTTAATTAGAATAAACTCGTCTCGCCCCAGCGTATTCACCGCGGTAATAATCAGTATCAATAGACTGATACTTTACAACATCACCTGTACGCGGAGCATGAATCATCATACCGCCGCCAGCGTAAATACCGACATGGTGAATATATCCATTTCTCTCAAAGAAGACAAGATCGCCGGCCTGAAGCTCATCACGGTTGACCGGAATTCCATCCGCAAACTGATCCTCCGCTACACGGTTCACACTGATACCAAGCGACTTGCATACATACTGCACAAGCCCGCTGCAGTCAAAGCCGGCCGGAGTCGTGCCTCCCCATACATACGGCACGCCCAAATACTTCTCAGCCTCCGCGACAATCGCTCCGCCCTTTGTGCCGTCATAAAACGCGTTCGACAGCGTTATCGTCGGATCACCGGTTGTATACTCGGGTTTCAAACGATATCTTGCAAGATTGCGGTAGCCCGCGGTCGCCTTTACCTGCTTCTGAATTATTTTCTTCTTGGTGACGGTCTCTCCGCCTTCGTCCACCTCGACAAGCTCCTCGTCGTAAAAATAAAGAATTCCCAGTTCCTCATCCTCATATATAAAATAATACTTATCATCCCTGTCAAGGATTATTTCATTTATCACAACCTCGGGCTGTTTCACCTCAAAAGTTACGCAGTCCTGCGCTTTTTCCACGCGCGTTCCCCTGCGCAGCGCAGTTATGTACAAATAGTATTTACCCGGCATAACGCCCTGTATCAGCGCTTCATACTGATCCTCGACAATCTTGCTCGCGATAAGCTCACCGTCACAATACAGATCCACATAAAAATCATGATACGCGTCTGACTGCCACATAATTGAAAGATTATCATCATCAGTGACGCCGTTATTATACGGTGTAATTATCTCAACGCCCGTATCATACGCGCTGCCGTAGCTTACAAGCACCTCGTCCGCGCTGAGCGCCTCACCCTCCGGCGTTATTGAGCTTACAACAAGCCTGTAATCACTGCCGTTCTCAAACAGATACGCGGGAAGTTTTATTTCCGTACTGTCTGTTGTTATGTACTCATTTACCGCGTATTCGTCGCTTTCAACGTCAAATACTTCTATATGGTACTGTGTTGACGCCTGCTCGGCAAGCTGTATTACAATGTCGTCACCCTCATTATATTCCTTTTCCGTAACGGGCAGCTCCAGCACAGGCTCGGTCACTTCCTCAACCTCGCGCACAGTATAGTCGGCTTTTTCCATTTCAACAGTTTCAGGCTCAGGAATTTCGGCGATCTGTTCTATATCAGTGGTTATACTTGTTTTTATACCGCCAGACAAATCAGTAGAAGTACTTACACCGACAGGCGTCGCATACATTGTATCCTGCGACAGTATGCCGCCGTCCTGTTCAAGAAGCTGACGATAAACCGAGAATACGTCAAAACCCGACTGAGTAGTCACATCACCGTTATAATTAATCGAGTTAAGAGAGGACAGCCATGCCTGCACGCTCATGTCCGAATTCTCGACATATATCGGCCTTGTATGCTTTGAGCGGTTCGCGTTTATCATATCGAGCAGAATTACTGATTTCGAGCGTTTAATTGACGCCGTATCCTCGCCGTCACGATAACGGGGATTATACAGAACACTGTCTACCCTGCCGTCCGCCGTCGGATAAAACCTGTAGCAACGGTTGTCGGTATAGTCAGCCACCGAAGAAAACGCGTCGCCCGGCTGTATGCCGTCAAATTCAAAGCCGGCACTGTTTGAGAAAAACGCGCACACTCTATCCGCCTCAACTCCCACCATGCAGAACTCACTGTAATCCGAATTATACACATACCACTCAAAACCGTATTCAGTATCATCTATGCGGTTAGGATAGCCGAATTCATCAAGCACCGTGGATATATTCGCCCCAACGGTTATTCTCTTCCCGTTTATATAAAGAGTTACATTCTGAGCAAAATTATCATATACCGCGTTTACAAGATTTGAACATTCTTCCTTTGTAAGCTCCTTGTTCGGCTCGCTTCCTATTTTCTTCGTTATTATTCCCTGCTTCATCATAAACGCGTACGCAATACGGTTTTCATCATCTATGTAAGCATTGTCATAACAGTTGTTAAGTATCGCGTTTGTTTCGTCCTCATATATTATGTAGCTGTCGTTATAGCTCACGATCGCCTTATATAAAACAGAAACAAAATCCTGCTTACGTATTGTTTTTTCCTGCAGCGCGTCCTCCGTATCCTCAAGATTTACATAACCGAGAGCTATAGCTTTAAGCATATCGGCGTCCAGTCCGGTATCGCTCATCTCCCGAGGAACCTCCACCTGTCCGTCCGTCAGGCGCTCGTACAGCTCAACAGCCTGCGAAAGCGCCTCCGCCTCGGACACAGGCGATGAGGCTAGCACTGTCATATTTATCTGCGGTGCGCCTGAAGAAAGCATTATCGCGGCGATTACGGCGCACAATACTGCTCTTTTTCTTTTTTTCAAGCACATCACTTCCTTTACATCAAATTTATACAGTGTCTATTATACCAAAAGAAAATGAAGTTGTCTATAAACAAATTGTTAATTTTTTGTTACCAATTTTTCACTATATTTGAGAATATTGTTGACACTTCTGGCAAAATATTATAGAATATTTATGGTTATTTTTTGTATGAAGAATTATTGAGGAGAGTTTTTTAATATGTTTGACAAATTAGAAGCATTAGAGGATCGTTTTAATTTTGTTTCGGAAAAGATAAGCGATCCCGAGATTATAGCAGATCAGGACTCATGGAGAAAATACTGCAAGGAGCATTCGGATCTTACGCCCATTATTGATAAATACAGAGAACTTAAAGCCGCTCGGAAGACGCTTGCGGACGACAGAGAAATGTTAGAGACACCCCAGGACAAAGAATTTGAGGAAATGATACGTCTTGAAATGTCGGAAGCCGAGGAAACCATCGAAAAAGCCGGAGAAGAACTGAAAATTCTCCTGCTTCCCAAGGATCCCAATGATGAAAAAAATGTTATCATGGAAATCCGCGGCGGCACCGGCGGGGACGAGGCGGCTCTTTTCGCCGCGGATCTTATGCGTATGTATTCCATGTACGCCGAAGCCAACAACTGGAAGATAGATATTCTAAGCTCAAACCCTACCGATATAGGCGGCTATAAGGAAGTCAGTTTTTCAGTAGAAGGTCAAGGCGCTTACAGCCGGCTAAAATTCGAGAGCGGCGTTCACAGAGTACAAAGGGTACCCGAGACTGAATCAAGCGGCAGAATTCATACGTCAGCCGTCACCGTCGCGGTGCTTCCCGAAGTCGAGGACGTTGAGGTTGAAATTAATCAGAATGATTTAACGATCGACGTATTCCGTGCCGGCGGTCCCGGAGGCCAGTGTGTAAACACAACTGACTCAGCCGTGCGTATCACGCACATTCCGACAGGCATAGTGGTGTCGTGCCAGGACGAAAAATCACAGCACAAAAACAAAGACAAGGCAATGAAAATACTGCGTTCCAGAATTTATGACGCCATGGAGGAACAGCGTCACAAGGAAATAGCCGATGAAAGAAAATCACAGGTCGGCAGCGGCGACAGAAGCGAGCGTATCAGAACATACAACTACCCTCAAAGCCGCGTTACGGATCACAGAATAAATCTTACGCTGTATAAGCTGGAGCAAATACTGGACGGATCGCTTGACGAGGTGATTGACGCCCTTGTTACAGCGGATCAGGCGGCAAAGCTCGCCAACGCTGAATAATTAAAATCAGAGGGAGGAATGTAAAAATGAATTTTACTAATCTGAAAGGCAAAACAGTCGTTATCACAGGCGGAAGCGGAGTATTATGCAGCGCATTCGCATACGCTTACGCTCAGCAAGGTATGAATGTGGCCGTACTTGGACGCACTCTTTCCAAACTTGAAGCTGTGCGCGACAAAATCAACGCTCTCGGAGGAAACGGTCTTGCCGTTGTATGCGACGTTGTAGACAAAGACAGTATTATCGCCGCAAAAAACATTGTAAACAAAACATTCGGAAAAGTTGATATTCTTGTAAACGGCGCGGGCGGCAATCATCCCCGCGGCAATACTACAAAGGAATTTTTCGAGGACGGCGATATTGAAAATCCGGACGTAATTTCTTTCTTTGATCTTGAAAAAGAGAATTTCAATTATGTTTTTGATTTAAATATAGTAGGAACTCTCCTGCCGACACAGGTATTTATGCCCGATATGCTCGGCAGAAAAGGCACAACGGTTATAAATGTCGCGTCTATGGGCTCATACCACCCGCTTACCAAGGTAAGCGCATACTGCGCCGCAAAAGCCGCGATCGCCAGCTTTACCGAATGGCTTGCTGTACATTTTGCAAAAAGCGGAGTGCGCGTAAACGCGCTTGCTCCAGGCTGGTTCCAGACCGAGCAGAATAAAACACTGCTTATGAACAACGACGGCTCGCTCACAGAGCGTTCAAAAAAGGTTATCGCTCACACGCCCATGGATCGTTTCGGCGTTCCCGAGGATCTTGTAGGAACAATGCTTTACCTTGCCGACGACTCGCTCTCGGGCTTTGTTACAGGCGCTATAATTCCTGTTGACGGAGGTTTTCAGGCATATTTCGGAGTGTAAATATACTATTTGAAAAAATGCATACTTTATTTTCACATATTTTATATTGTGGATTGAATTGTGTGGTAACAATACAAAGTATTGCATTTTTTTTGCGCGCCAATACGGTACTTTGTATTGCGGCGCGCTTTTTTATATGCTCGGAAATACATACAGAAGGAGTAAAAAAACATCTAATCATAATGTTACCGCATATTTATTTTTCAAAGCACAGACGCAGACTGCCCTATCGGGCAATCTGTTTGTGTATACGCAGGATTTTTCGTTCATAAATTATTAAAAAAATAAATACAGAATATTAATTGACATTTTGGGTAAAATGAGTATAATAACAATTGAAAGGTCAAAGAAAGTCAAAGTCAGGACGGTGGTATGTATGGGTATAAGCGACAGAATTGAGGCATTTATAACAGAACTTTTAAAAGAAGATACCGGCGAGTGGCTGGAGCTTCGCCGAAACGAGCTCGCTTCGGTTTTCGGCTGTGTCCCGTCTCAGATAAACTACGTTATATCTACGCGCTTTAATCCGGAACACGGATACATTGTAGAGTCAAGACGCGGGGGCGGCGGATATCTCCGCATAAAACAGATAAAGCAGAAAAACGGTCTTATTATGCAGACAATAACAATTATCGGTGACAGTATTGACGAAAAGACCGCGAAAGCGTATCTCGCTAACCTTGCGAAACAAAACGCGCTTGAAGAAAAGCTTACGGCAGTTATACTCAGCGGTATATCGGACAATGTTCTTACAATACCCCAGCCAGAAAAAGATAAATTAAGAGCAAATATATTTAAGAGTATGCTTGCTAACGCAAGCGATTAAAGGAGGTCATAGAAATGTATGATTTATTTTCAGATTTTTTCGACGGGTTTGATCTGTTTATGCAGCCCGCAGTATCCAGAGAGGAAAAGAAATGCCCCGTGTGCGGACATACCTACTCCGATTTCAGACGTACCGGTAAAATCGGGTGCGGCGAATGCTACAACGTGTTCCGCGCTCCTATTACCGAGACGCTAAGACGCGTTCAGCCGTCTCCGTTACACAAGGGTAAAATCCCATCAAAATCCGGTGAAGAATTAAAACTCAAAAGAAAATACGAAACATTAAAACAGGAGCTTTCCGCCGCGGTAAAAAATGAGGATTATGAGACAGCCGCAAAACTGCACAAACAAATACGTGAAATAGAAAACGAGGTGAAGAAGTCATGATCTGGTATAAAGACAACAATTCCGACATAGTTGTTTCCACAAGAATACGCCTTGCGAGAAACCTTGACAAAACACCGTTCCCGAACGCTCTTAAAGACACGAAAGAGGTAACGGAAAAGATCAAAAGCGCCGTGCTCGGCAGCAACTCAACGCTGGCAAAAGACTTTGATTTTATTGATCTTGACAACACGCCCGCAATACGCAGACAGGAATTGGCCGAGGAACATCTTATAAGTCCCGTAATGTGCGAGGGAAAAGGCAAATCTGCGCTTGTCAGCAAGGATAGGACTATGAGCATTATGCTCATGGAGGAGGATCATATACGCCTTCAGATTATAAAGTCCGGCTGCTCGCTTGACGAGGCGTTTGCTCTCGCCGGTAAAGTTGACGATGTTATCGAAGAAAATCTTACCTATGCTTTTGACAGCGACTTCGGCTATCTTACGGCCTGTCCGACAAACACAGGAACAGGTATGCGCGCCTCGCTTATGCTCCATCTTCCGGCGCTTACCATGACGGAAAACATCTCGAAGGTAATCTCATCCGCCGGAAGTCTGGGAATAGAGGTACGGGGACTGTACGGCGAAGGCACGAAGGCTTACGGTAATTTGTATCAGCTGTCTAACAGAAGCACACTCGGTCCGTCCGAGGAGCAAACAATTGAAAAGTTAAAAAATATAACAAAGCAGATTGTCGAGATGGAAAAGAAGGCCCGCAAGGCTCTTGCAGAAAGCCGCGCCGAGTCGCTCACAGATAAAATTTACCGATCCTACGGAATATTAAAATATGCGCGCAGCATATCATCGGGAGAAGCAAAATCATTACTATCGGATGTAATGCTCGGACGTAATCTGGGTATAATCTCTGAGAAGGGTAAAATAACTCCGCTCGAATGTATGGTGCTTACCGAACCCGCGCTGCTAAGCGGCGGAAACGAACTGTCTCCTGCAGAGCGCGACAAAAAGCGCGCGGAATTCATACGCGAAAATATATGATAAGCTTAATAACGCCTTATCCTCCCGCAATAAGCGCGTTAAAACTTTTTCATTAATGACTTGCGGGAAGAAAGGCTATGGTGATTATTATGTTATTTTCAAATTTCACGGAAAAAGCAAGAATATCCATAAGCGAAGCGCATGACGCCGCCGCGGAAATGGGACATAACTATATCGGAAGCGAGCATCTGCTTCTCGGGCTTATCCTCGAGGGCAGCGGCGTAGCCGCGAAGGTGCTTGAAAAGAACGGTTTTACAGCTGACGGTATACGAAACAAAATCGCCGAATATATCGGCGCACACGCTCCTTTGCCGCAGCAAACCGAGCTTCCACTGACTCCCAGATCAAAGCGTATTCTTGAAATAAGCGCTATGGAAGCTCAGCGGCTTAATCACAAATATATCGGCACCGAACATATACTCATGGCTATCATACGCGACGGAGACGGTGTGGCGGCAAAAATAATTGAAGCGGAGGGCATAAACCTTCAGAGCTTTTATACCGACACAGTACGCTCAATTGAAGGCGACGTTGAAATCAACTCACAGCCGGGCAGCGAGTATGCCGCCAATCCGCACTCAAAAACACCAACTCTCGACCAGTTCGGACGTGATTTTACAGCCGTTGCCAGAGACGGCAAATTTGATCCCGTAATCGGACGCTCGGGAGAGATAGAACGAGTAACCCAGATTTTGTCAAGACGCACAAAGAATAACCCGTGCCTTATCGGTGAACCCGGAGTTGGTAAAACAGCAGTTATCGAAGGACTTGCTCAGAAAATCGCGTCCGGTGACGTTCCCGAACCGCTCAAGACAAAACGTCTTGTATCCGTAGACCTGTCAAGCATGGTGGCGGGAGCAAAATACAGGGGCGAATTTGAGGAGCGTCTGAAAAAGGTAATAAATGAAGTACTCGAAGCAAAGAATATAATCCTGTTCATCGACGAGTTTCATACAATAGTCGGAGCGGGAAGCGCGGAGGGCGCTATGGACGCTTCCAATATTCTGAAACCGTTCCTTGCGAGAGGTGAATTACAGCTTATCGGAGCGACCACTCTGAAAGAATACAAAAAGCATATCGAAAAGGACGCGGCGCTTGAAAGACGTTTTCAGCCTGTAACCGTTGGTGAACCGACGGTTGAGGAAACTGTTGAGATATTAAAAGGTATACGTGACAGATACGAGGCTCATCACAGTGTCACCATTACAGATGACGCGCTGAAAGCCGCCGCAAATCTTTCATCAAGATACATTACCGACCGTTTCCTGCCCGACAAGGCTATTGACCTTATCGACGAGGCCGCGTCAAAGAAACGCCTGGGTTCGCAAACCGAGCCTGACGAACTGAAGAACAAGGAAAAACTTCTCGAAAAACTTATATCAGAAAAGCAAGAAGCTATAACGGCTCAGGATTTTGAAAAAGCTGCTAAAATCCGTGACGAGGAAAAAACCTTAAAAGAAGAAGTAGACAAACTGAAAACCGACTGGAAAGGCACAGGCTCATCTTCTGCACTGGTGGTTGACGATGATGATATCGCCGAAATCCTGTCTGACTGGACGCACATTCCCGCGTCACGCCTGAAAGAAGAGGAAATGGAGAAGCTGAAAAACCTTGAGGGTATTCTGCACGCGCGCGTAATCGGTCAGAACAAGGCTGTAACGGCAGTCGCAAAAGCGATCAAACGCGGCAGAGCGGGACTTAAAGATCCAAAGCGTCCGATAGGCTCGTTCCTGTTCCTCGGTCCGACCGGCGTCGGTAAAACAGAGCTGTCCAAAACACTTGCGGAAGCAATGTTCGGCAGTGAAAACTCTCTTATAAGAGTTGATATGTCCGAATATATGGAAAAACACACCGTTTCAAAATTTATCGGCTCACCTCCGGGATATGTCGGCTTTGAAGAGGGCGGACAGCTCACGGAAAAAATAAGAAAACATCCGTATTCGGTAATATTGTTTGATGAGATTGAAAAAGCCCACCCGGATGTGTTTAACATTATGCTGCAAATTCTTGACGATGGTATTCTTACCGACGCTCAGGGCAGACGGGTTGACTTCAAAAATACTGTTATCATTATGACTTCAAATCTCGGCGCAAAAGAAATTCTTGGAAACGTCTCGTCAAAACTCGGTTTCAGCAGCGGAGACGAGGACAAGAATCTGAGCGAGCACGAGAAAATCAAAAAGAAAGTGATGGACGAGGTCAAACGCGTGTTCAAGCCCGAATTTCTTAACCGCATTGACGATATAATCGTATTTGATCGTCTGAGCGAGGATAATATCAGGGATATCGCAAGACTGATGCTGAAATCGCTCGAAGAAAGACTTGCGTCCAACGGCATAGCGGTTTCTTTCTCGGACGAAGCCGTGGCAAAGATTGCGAAGTCAGGCTTTGACGCCGTTTACGGCGCGAGACCGCTGCGCCGCGCTATACAGAACGAAATAGAGGATATGCTGTCGGAGGAAATAATTGACGGCAATATAAAAAGCGGCGACAGTATCAGCGTGAATGTTGAGGACGATAAATTTATCGTCAAAAAATAATTAACAGAAAAAATAACTTTCGTATAAAAATAAGTATGCGAAAGTTATTTTTTATAATATGAATATTTTATGAATAAAAATTATTAAAAGTTGCATAAAACTAACAACGGCATAACTAAGCCAAACGCTGTATTTATCTTACATTTTGTGAAATTTTTTTAAAATTTTATATTGCATAAACATAAAAACGGTGATAAAATATATGTCAGAGTTACATAACAGAGTGTTTTATGCTGAAATATTTTGCGCTCTGAGAGAATTTAATTTATCAATGAGGAGGTTTTTAACTATGTCATACGCACAGGACGTACTAACAAAGTTAAAAGAAAAAAATGCGGCAGAGCCGGAATTTATTCAGGCTGCGACAGAGGTTCTTACATCACTTGAACCGGTATTTGACAAGCATCCCGAATATGAGCAGGCTGCATTGCTTGAAAGAATAGTAGAGCCGGAAAGACAGATTATGTTCCGTGTTCCATGGGTTGACGATAACGGTAAAGTGCAGGTAAACAGAGGTTTCCGCGTACAGTTCAACAGCGCTATAGGCCCGTATAAGGGCGGACTGAGACTTCATCCGTCTGTAAATCTCGGTATTATAAAATTCCTTGGCTTTGAACAGATTTTCAAAAACGCGCTTACAACGCTTCCGATCGGCGGCGGCAAGGGCGGCAGTGACTTTGATCCTAAGGGCAAGTCTGATAATGAGGTTATGCGCTTTTGTCAAAGCTTTATGACAGAGCTTTACAGACATATCGGAGCGGACACTGACGTTCCCGCAGGAGATATCGGTACAGGCGCGAGAGAAATCGGATATATGTTCGGTCAGTATAAGAGAATAAGAAATGTTTACGAAGGCGTTCTTACAGGCAAAGGTCTTACATGGGGCGGCTCTCTTACAAGAACAGAAGCTACGGGATACGGTCTTGTATACTACGCTCAGGAAATGCTGAAAGATCTTGGCACAAGCTTCGAGGGCAAAACAGTTGCGATTTCAGGAGCGGGTAATGTTGCTATATACGCTACGCAGAAAGTACAGCAGCTTGGCGGTAAGGTTATCACTGTTTCAGACTCAAACGGATATGTCATTGACGAGGAAGGTATTGATCTTGCGGCAGTTAAAGAAATTAAAGAAGTTAAGAGAGGTAGAATTAAAGATTATCTTAACTACAGACCAAACGCAAAGTATGTTGAGGGCGCGGGTCTGTGGCAGGCGGTTAAGGTTGACGTTGCGCTTCCATGCGCTACTCAGAACGAGCTGCTTATCGACGATGCAAAAGCGCTTGTTGCAAACGGCTGTATGGTAGTCGCGGAGGGCGCAAACATGCCTACAACTCTTGAAGCTACAGAATACTTGCAGCAGAATGGCGTATATTTTGCTCCCGGCAAGGCTTCAAACGCGGGCGGAGTTGCGACGTCAGCTCTTGAAATGAGCCAGAACTCACAGAGACTTTCATGGACATTTGAGGAAGTGGACGCAAAGCTTCACGACATCATGGTTACAATCTATAAGAACTCCGTTGCGGCCGCTAAGGAATACGGCTGCGAGGTCGGCGGCAAAACAAACCTTGTTGCGGGCGCAAATATTGCGGGCTTTATGAAGGTTGCAGACGCTATGATGGCACAGGGCGTTTGCTGATTTAGAAAATTTAAAACTGTATTTTCAGCGCGTTTCTTCTATTAAGAAACGCGCTTTTTTATAAGCTATTATCAAAGAGAGTATAAAGAAACAAAAAAAGACCGCCTGCTCCGACAAGCAGACGGTCTGTCCTTTTATGAGGACATAAAACACTTGTCAGAATAACCATAGTTATCCTCTTGCTTACATTCTATCATATAATACATACATTGTCAACAGTGCGTGAAACATTTCACGCGTTTTTATACAGTTATTAGTAACAGGCTGATAACAAAAATTTATTGACAAAATCAAAGAAATATGATATAGTTTAGATAGTAAAGGAACGGTTTTAGCTGTTCTGCCAAAGAATCAACTTAAATAAAATAAGCCGCTTAGTTTGGAGACAGGGCGGCTTATTTTTTTATGCTTATTATTATAAGCAGTAATATAGTCAAATATAATATTTCCATATTATCATGCCTCCTTTGTATATAAAATCTTTAGTATAAAAATACCATCCAATTTTTCAATACATATGAGGCAGAACAGCCGCCGCCGTTCCAATACATCAAGGTCGCATAGACTTATCTATCACCTATCAGCTGAATATGTAACTGACGGAAGTATTATACCATTAATTGTTGTAAAATGCAACACATCTTACTATTGATTTTTTAAATGTATGTGTTGCAACATTAAAGCAAAGTAAAGCGTTTTATGTGCGTTGCTCCATTTGGACAGCGCATTTTTTTATTTCTGAATATATTTACAATAGATTTAAAGTATGCTATAATATGTGTGCTACACATATTTTTTCGAAATCCGGTATACGTTAGTAAAAAGACGTATGCTTTGATTAAAATTCCGGATTTTGGAAAGTGTGTAGCAACATTAAAATCTTAGCTGCGTTTTTTATGTGCGCGGCTTCGATTGAGGTTGCGCACTTTTTTATTTGTAAACTATTTACATTTAATTATTGATGTGATATACTTATACCACCACATACTTTAATTGAATATTATAAACATTATTGGAATACGTTTGTAAAAAGCGTATGCTTTGATTGTCATTTCCAATAATGTGATTTGATTAAAGTGTGTGGTAACATAAAATCAAGGCAACGTTTTTATGTGCGTTGCTTCGATTGAGGTTGCGCACTTTTTTATTTTGCAGGCTATTTACAATTATAATCAAGTGTGTTATACTGTATTTACGATTTAGTTATATATTTTTTATGAACAGCAGGTGTTTTTTACTTTGTAAAAAACACGTACTTCTTTTTACCTGTCTGTTTATAAAAATTAATGGTAAACTAAATCGCATTAGTTGAAGTTATGTGTTTTTATGCATAGCTTCGGCTATGCATTTTTTTATAACAGAAAAACTTAAAATTAAATATTTAGATGTAAGACGGCTATATATTTTGAAAACAAAAAAGGCTTATAGCCCTTTTATTTTAATGCTTGTTTTACAAACAACGCTATCAATTGTCAATTGCATTAAGTTGTTTTACAAGGTCAATAATTAAATTTTGATTTTTTTCTGATAACTGTATCCAATTGTGAAAAAGTTCACTCATCTCTGGTGTTAAATCAATAATTTCACTGTTACCAGAAAAAAATTGAGCCATGGTAATTCCAAAAGCTTTACATATAGCTGACAGAGTAGAAATAGTGGGAATATTATTTCTTTTATATATATTAGATATAGTGCCTTGTGGTATGTCTGCTTTTTTAGCAAGCTGATAATCCGACCAACCGTATTCTTCTTGTAAGTCCTTAAGTCTTATTAATACAGCATTATTATCCATACTAACACCCCACAATCCACCCATGATATTATATTATACTCGTATTTTACAAATAAAAATAGTGATAATAGGCGGTGATTTTTACCTACTTTATTTTAACCAGTAAACATGATTTATTTAAAGAAAGGAAGATGTAAAATGAAGAAAAATGTAGTAATTGCGGTATTATTGATTTGCGCGCTATGTCTTTTTTCAGGCTGTTCATTAACACAGCCTGTACCGCCAAAGGAGCCGTCGCATACCATATCGCCGACAACCGTTCCCACAGATCCGCCTGTTTCGGAATTGACTGTGCATTTCCTTGACGTCGGACAGGCTGACGCAATCATACTTCATTTGGACTATGGCACTTTTTATTTGTAAACTATTTACATTTAATTATTGATGTGTTATAATATTTCTGCAACATTTATATCCTAATTTTATAATCTAAATCAATCCAGTGTACGGGTTTTACCAAAAACGCGTAGGCTTTGTTTAATATTACTGGATTGATTTATAGTAATTAGGAATGTGTTGCAACATTAAAGCAAAGTACAGCGTTTTATGTGCGTTGCTTTAATAAAGCGGCGCACTTTTTTATT
>CAJTPP010000020.1:0-3853 GCA_910578235.1 uncultured Clostridia bacterium
GAGAATTTATAATGCATATAATCATCATTTTGATATGTGTATGAAAGCTATTGAGCTTGCAGCGGAGTCAGATAAAACGCCTGAACTGACAGAGAGTCCGAAAGAAACGCTTAAACCGCTAATTGAGTCAACGACAGAATCGGAAACAGATGTTAATACGGAAGTAAAATCTGAGGACATATCCGAATTTACTGATAATTCTACTGATAAATTAGAAGTGATCCCCAAAATTGTTTTTGGAGATGAAAGCAGTATTGCCGATTATGCTAAAAGAGCAGTGGCTTTGATGACGCAGGAAGGTTATGTGAGCGGTGATGAAAATGGCAATTTTGCGCCCCGCAAGAGCCTGACAAGAGCTGAGGCGGCAGCGGTACTATACAGAATAATGACAGAAGGAATATGAAAATGGACAATATAAGGAATTTCTATAATGTGTGTGAATTCGGCGTTATGGGAGATGGAAAAACGAATAACACACAAAGCATCGCAAAAGTAATAGACATTGCGGCTTTAAACGGTGGCGGTACAATCTATTTTCCGGCAGGAGAATATGTTACAGGCACTATTGATTTAAAAAGCAATATGACGCTTTATCTGGATAGCGGATGTGTTATTTTAGGAAGTGATAACCCAGATGATTATCCTATGATTACCCGAACAACTTTAAAAGGCTATAACAGAGAGGGACATTCAGGATTGATAAAAGCTCTGAAATGTGATAATGTAACTGTTAAAGGAAGAGGTGTGATTGACGGACGCGGATACAACTGGTGGGATAATCCTAAAAATGAACACCGTCCAAGAGCGATACAGCCAATTTTATGCGACAATGTGTTAATAGACGGGATTACTGTTAAGAATTCCGCTATGTGGACGGTGCATCCTATTTGCTGTAATAATGTTACTATTAATGGAATTACAATTGAAAATCCTTCCAATTCTCCGAATACGGACGGAATAAACCCTGAAAGCTGTTCAAATGTACATATATCAAATTGTACTGTTGATGTCGGAGATGATTGTGTGACGCTGAAATCAGGTACAGAGGATGATGAATTGCAAAAACAGCACCCTTGTGAAAATATTGTTATTACAAATTGCACAATGCTTAATGGTCATGGAGGAGTTGTAATAGGAAGTGAAATGTCCGGCGGTGTAAAAAATGTTGTCATATCGAATTGCGTATTCAGCGGTACAGACAGAGGTATACGTATAAAAACGCGCCGTAAGCGCGGCGGATATATTGAAGATGTTGTAATAAGCAATATTCTGATGGATAAGGTGCTCGTACCGTTTGTGATAAACGGTTATTATCAGTGCGGCGGTGCGAGGGCGGATGATATGTCGCTTTTCAGTCTTGAAAAGCTTAGTGTGTCTGATAGTACGCCTGTCATACGGAATATTAATATATCAAATATATCTGCAAAAAATGTTATTGCATCAGCGGGATATATTTACGGTATACCTGAAATGCCTGTTGAAGGTCTTACATTAAATAATTATTGTGTTACTATGGCCGACAGTGAGGGAGAACCTAAGGATAAGCCTATTATGGCGTTTCATATTCCCCGAATGAAGGGCAAGGGGATTTATTGCGCAAATATAAAGGACTCTGTTTTTAGGGATATATCTGTAAAAATAATAAGCGGAAACGGTTTTGAACTTGAAAATGCGGAAAGTATATTTGTATATGGACTGCGTGCGGAAGGCGGCGAAAAAGCGGCAGAGATTAAAAATAGTGAGAATATTCAAATAAATGAATAAAATATTCGGAGGAATTGAAATGTATAGATTAAAAAGAAGCGAAAAATGTTCTCTTACCGAGCGCGTCATGCAGTTTGGGGAAGGTAATTTTCTGCGCGGCTTTGTAGAGTGGATGATAGACAGACTAAATAAGGAAAACGGGGGAGATTACGGAGTTGTTCTTGTTCAGCCGCTGGAAAAAGGGTTGGTGGACATGATAAACGAGCAGGATGGATTGTATTCTCTGTATCTGAGAGGATTGCAGAAAGGTGAGCGTATAGAGGAAACAAGAGTGGTTGAATGTGTAACTCGCGGAATAAATCCATTTTCTGATACAGAAGAATTTTTTGCCTGTGCCAAAAATCCTGATCTGAGATTTATCTTTTCCAACACCACAGAAGCGGGTATTGAATACAAATCCGGGCAAAAAGCTGATAATTTTGCGGAGCTGACTTTCCCGGGACGTCTTACGCTGTTTATGAAGAAACGCTTTGACGAGGGACTTAGAGGCTTTATTCTTCTGCCTTGTGAGCTTATTGATAAAAATGGTGACCGCTTAAAGGAATGTGTTCTAAAGTATAGCCGTGACTGGGGATTTGGCGGTGAGTTTGAACAATGGATAAATGAAGAAAATCATTTTACAAACACGCTTGTTGACAGAATTGTAACAGGTTATCCCCGTGATACTGCTGCGGAAATGGAGAAGGAGTTCGGCTATCTTGATAATGTGATAGACACTGCGGAAATATTCCATTTATGGGTAATTGAGGGCGATAAGAAATACGCGGAAGAAATACCGTTCCACAAGATCGGATTAAATGTGTTGTGGACAGATGATGTTACACCTTATAAGAAGCGCAAGGTCAGGATATTGAACGGAGCGCATACAATGATGGTTCCGGCAGCGTATCTGGCGGGTCTTGAGACTGTAAAAGATGCAATGGATGACGAGCTGGTATATTCTTTTATGAAGCAGGGGATGTTTAACGAAATTATTCCCACTCTTGATTTGCCGAAAGATGAGCTTGATCAGTTTGCTAATGATGTGATAGAACGTTTTAAAAATCCGTTTATTAAGCATTATTTATTGAGTATCGCTCTTAATTCCGTATCAAAATATAAAGTGAGAGTATTGCCGAGCGTATTGAGGTATATAAAAGATAACGGCAGTGAACCGAAACGTCTGGTATTTTCTCTTGCGGCGCTGATAGCATTTTACAGGACGGACGCCGCAAATGATGACGCTGAGGTGATGGAGTATATGAAAAAGGCGTCAGCGGCTGATATTTTGTTAAAAACGGAATACTGGGGAGAGGATTTATCTTTCCTTTTGCCTTCGGTTTCCCGATATCTTGATGATATTGAGAAAAACGGAGTAAGAAAAGCAATGGCGAAAGTGGTAGACTGATATGAAACAGATAAAAATAAATGAGCGGGACAATGTGGCTGTTCAGCTTGAGGGTGAGTTGAGCGGTCATAAGATCGCATTGCGTGATATAAAGCAGGGGGAAGATATAATTAAGTACGGTTATCCGATAGGTCATGCAATATGTGATATAAAACAGGATGAGCATATTCATACTCATAATATTAAGACAAATTTGAGCGGTGTTTTAAAATATGAATATAAACCTCAGAAATATGAAATTCCAAAGACGGCAAAACGTACGTTTATGGGGTACAGGCGTAAGGACGGCAAGGTAGGTATACGCAATGAAATATGGATTGTCAATACAGTAGGCTGTGTAAATAAAACCTCTGAAATACTTGCGCGTGAGGCAAACCGATTGTATGGGGATATGTGCGATGGGATATATAATTTTGTTCATCCGTTCGGATGTTCTCAGCTTGGTGATGACCAAAAAATGACTCAGCTTATTTTAAAAGGGCTTGTAAATCATCCCAATGCGGCAGGCGTGCTGGTATTGGGACTTGGCTGTGAGAATAATAATATACCTTTGTTTAAGACAATTCTTGGAGATGTTGATACAGACCGTGTAAAATTTATGAGTACACAAGAGTATAACAATGAAATAGAAGAAGGACTTCGTTTGATTAAAGAGCTTGCTGATTATGCGAAAATGCAGAAGCGGGAGGAATGCGGCGCGTC
>CAJTPP010000020.1:3902-11274 GCA_910578235.1 uncultured Clostridia bacterium
CTTACTGCTAATCCGCTTATAGGACGGTTTTCTGATAAACTTATAGGTGCGGGGGGGAGTACAATTCTTACAGAAGTTCCTGAAATGTTTGGAGCAGAAACTATTTTAATGAACCGCTGTACAGATGAAAATGTGTTTAATAAAACAGTTGCGCTTATAAATGATTTTAAAGATTATTTTACAAGCCATAATCAGGTTGTATATGAAAATCCGTCTCCCGGTAATAAGAAGGGCGGAATAACCACACTGGAGGATAAGTCTCTCGGCTGTGTTCAGAAATCTGGGAGCGCGGATGTGGTGGATGTGCTTGAAATTGGGAGTGGAGTTGAGAAGTGGGGGTTAAATCTTCTGACAGGGCCGGGTAATGATATAGTGGCAGTAACAAATCTTACCGCCTCAGGCTGTCATATGATTTTGTTTTCAACAGGTCGCGGCACGCCTGTCGGAGCGCCTGTACCTACTGTTAAGATTTCTACAAATTCGGATTTAGCTCAGAGAAAGCCACATTGGATAGACTTTAATGCAGGTGAAATTATCAATGGAGCAGATTTAACAGAAGAACTGTTTGACTATGTTCTTGAGATTGCGGGGGGTAAAGAGACCAATAACGAAAAGAATGGTTACAGAGAGATTTCTATATTTAAGGATGGTGTTGTTTTGTGATGGATTTAAAGGGGAGATGGATTTCGGATTTGGGGGATGGCAGATTTAGAAATCCTGTATTATATGCTGATTATTCCGATCCTGACATAGTAAGAGTTGGCGAGGATTTTTATATGACAGCGTCCAGCTTTACATATGTACCGGGACTTCCGATTTTACATTCAAAGGATTTGGTAAACTGGGAAATTATCAACTATGCCGTAAAAGAACTTCAGCCGGTATATGATAAACCTAAACATGGCTGCGGCGTATGGGCGCCGTCTATTCGTTATCATGACGGTAAATTCTGGATTTATTACGGTGATCCTGATTTGGGTATAATGATGACTAATACAGACGATATCTATGGTGAATGGAGTCCGCTTACATGCGTTAAAGAGGCAGTTGGTATTATTGATACTTGTCCTTTGTGGGATGATGACGGAAGAGTATATTGTTCACGGATATGCAAACAGCCGCTGCGGAATAAAGTCAAAGATTGCGGTGTGTGAAATGTCTCAGGACGGGACTAAGGTAATAAGTGAGGATAAGATTGTTTTTGACGGAACTGTAAGTCATCCTACTTTGGAAGGACCGAAGTTCTATAAACGTAACGGTTATTATTATATAATGGCTCCGGCAGGAGGAGTGCCTACCGGCTGGGAAGTTGTTTTTCGTTCAAAGAATGTATATGGACCTTATGAGGACAGAATAGTTTTAAGGCAGGGTAAAACAGACATAAACGGACCTCATCAGGGTGGATTTGTGGAGCTTGAAAGCGGTGAAAGCTGGTTTGTACATTTTCAGGATTTGGAAGTCTATGGCAGAGTTGTGCATCTTCAGCCTGTGACGTGGATTAATGATTGGCCTGCAATGGGAGAAAATATTGACAGCGGACTTTGCGGACAGCCTGTTTTGGAATACAAAAAACCGAATGTTGGTAAGGAGTATCCGGTTACAGCAGTTGCCGCGTCAGATGATTTTTCCTCGGATACTCTTGGTCTGCAATGGCAGTGGCAGGCTAATAATTGCGACAGCTGGTATTCGTTGACTGAAAATCCGGGAAGCCTGAGACTATATGGTATCGGCGCAAGCGGCGAGGATGCTTACATGTGGAATTTACCGAATGTTCTTACGCAGCTTTGGCAGGCGCCGTCTATGATTACTACTGTCAAGATAAGTATGCCTAAGGGTACGGGTAAAAATAAAGCCGCTCTTGGTGTTATAGGTCTGAAATACGGATACATTGCGCTTCAGGATAATGGAACTGTAATATTTGTAAAAGGCGAAACAAGCGGAAGCGGAGCTAATGCTAAGGAATATCTTGTTGCTGATAAAATAATTTCAGAAACGAGTGTATATCTTAGAACTGAGGTTATAGGACACAGAAATGCCATGGACGCAAAGGTGATGTGTTCATATTCACCGGATGGTAAGAATTTTAGTGTTTTGGGTGATTTTGATGCTATGCAGGGCAAATGGGTAGGAGCAAAGCATGCTGTTTTTGTGTCGGGTGAAAAGTGCGGTTATGCGGATTTTTCTGATTTTAAAATTATGTAAACTAAAATCAAGCCTATTTTTTGTGCAAAAGTCACAAAAAATAGGCTTGATTTTTTACATGGTGCAATAATTTGGTGTTTTTAAGCAAAAAATTCAAGGCAGGAAGTGTTTAAAAGGTATAAAATATAATTAAGTATAATAGAGCGTTTTATGAAAAATACACAAAACGTGTGCGCAGAGAATTTAAGGAGGAGAAAAATATGAAAATGAAAAGGTTTTTTAGTCTTGTTATTTCAATAGTGATGACTATATCGGCATTTAGCGGATTGACGATAACAAGTGCTGCGGCTGAAGAGGGGGATGCTCCGAATACGGAAACAAATACAATATCGTGGTTTGCAAAAGCTGCTGACGGTACTCCCATTGAAGGTATACCTGACGACGGAACAGCAGATTGTGCTGTAATTGCTGCAAATACAAATCTAATGAATGGTACAGACTGCGAACTTATAATAATGGGTGAAACAAAATACAAAACCGTAGCATTTAAAGGTACAGATGAGAGTGGCAATAAGGTTGAAACACCCGCAGGACTTACCGGAAGACTTGCCGGAGGAGGCCGAGGCGATGCTGCGGATAACGGAACAACAGGTACGGGACTTAAATTTACTCCTAATGCAGACGGCGTAATTGACGTATACGCAAAGGTAAACAATGGAAAAACATTTGTGGTAAATACGGAAGATGGGAAAGAAAAAACAGTGTGGGTGAACAATGACGGTACGAATGCTCAAAAAAGAATAAGCGCGCCGGTAAAGGCAAACCAAACGTACTATATATATGCTCAGGCGAGCGGAGTGGATTTATTTGGTCTTGTATTCCGTAAAGATGCGGAATATGTGCCTCCTGTAATTACAACCAAAGAACCGACAGCTCCGCCGACTATTGATCCTGATGCAAAAATTTATGAGTGGAATGTATCAAATGCAGACCTTGCAAAGAAAAAAGGTGATTTGCTTATGACAGGACTTTCATTGGTATTTGATAATACATCTACAAATAATAAGTATATATCAGGTGCGGCAAATGGTAAAATTGATAAAAATGCGGAAAGTGAAGATTTAATCGTAACAGGCTCAGCGCTGAAATTTGTTGCTCCTGAAAACGGTAAACTTGAAGTTAAAATGATAGACCTTGGAACTTCTGTAAAACCTATTACGCCGGTAATATATGATTTGCAGGCAGGAAAAGATGTATTTTCATATACAACATCAGGAGATAAGGAAACAGTAAATTGTGTGGCTGATGTTGAAGAGGGTAAGATATATTACATAACAGCAACAGGAACAAAAGGACGTTTTGCAGCGGCAAAATTTACTCCGTCTGCTGATGCGACTGATACGCCTGAAATACCTACTACAGATAAACCGAACACAGGTGGTATTACATATGAAAATGGTGTTGTAACAGTCAAAGCGGATGATGCGTCTGTGACATCAGGTGTATTGATTATCGCGTCATATAACGGTGAAATACTTGCAAATATAAAAACAGAATCTTTAACATTTACAGGTGGTGTAGCTACTAAAGAACTTGCGCTTGTAAACGGAACAAAATTAATGGCGTGGGATAGTTTTGAAGGAATGACACCTCTTTGCTCAAGTTATATAGTAACAGGTTCATCAGTGACGCCTAATCCGACTCAAAATCCATCAGGAAGCGGTACAGTTAACACAGTACCGAAGCCGGTGCCCGTATCGAAAAATGTGATTACAGTTGATGCGTCAAAGGAAACAAACGCAGACACAAAAACATATAAAACAGTTACGGAAGGTTTGGCTGCGGCAAAGGATATGAACGGACATACAAGTGAGGCTGACAGAATAACAATGAATATTGTTCCTGGTACATACCGCGAACAGATAAATGTTGATGTTCCGTATCTTACAATGAAAAAAGCAGAGGGTACAACAGGAGATGTACTTCTGACTTGGTACTATGGTATAGGATATCAGTATTACAGTACAGGTTCAGATGGTTATTACAGCAAATCCGTGTATGAAACAAATAAAGCTGCCGGAACGGTTGCGGCAAGAGGCGTAGACGCATGGGGCTGTGCCACAAGAATTAACGCGAGTGATTTCTATGCAGAGGATATTATATTCGAAAATTCATTTAACAGATATATGACAGAAGAAGAAATTGCTGATGGTGTTACACCTGCGGAGCCGAAAAGTGCGGCATATTCTGACGGAGTAGGCAAAAAGCCTGAAAGAAAAGCAACTTCTAAAGTATATAACGGAGATTTTACAGAAAGAGCTGCTGCAATAGCAATAGACAATAATAACGCTGAAAGAGTAGCATTCTACAATTGTCAGTTCCTGAGCAGTCAGGACACATTATATACGGGAAGTAAGTCTAACCGCATATATTTCAGAGATTGTGTAATCGAAGGACAGACAGACTATATCTTCGGTGGAAACACGTGTGTATTTGATAACTGTGACTTTAATTGGGCAGGTTTTGGTTCATCACCTAAGGGCGGACATATTACCGCTGTTAAGAATGCCTCAACACAAAAGGGATATCTTCTTTACGGCGGAAGTGTAAATGCGGCGTCTACTCAGGGAGGACAGTTTGTTGTAGGTGATTTCGGAAGACCTTGGGGCGGAAATGACTCTCCAACAGCAGCAATAGGAGTTAAAATTAATAATCTTCCTGACGGAACATCGTCAATTGCGCCTGCGGGCTGGGGCAACTGGAGTACTCCCGCTAAGGAGTCACAGTATTATGAATACGGAACACTTGATGCAGGCGGCAAGAAGATAGATTTAACTAACAGAAATGCGCTTGTACCTAATGAATGGGATATGCTGGCGTTCAACCCGTACAGATATTTGATTAAAGACGGAGACAATTGGGATCCGATGAATGTTAAACCTGTCTGGGAGCCTGTTATAGCTAAGCTTGGAGAGGTTGTAATACCTGACAGCGAAACAATTAAAAAGACAGCTGTTGACGCGTATGAGGTAAGCGGTCAGTTTACTCTTCCTGAAAATCCGGAAGGTTATGAGCTGAACTTTAAATCAAACAGTGACTATTTAGTTGTTAATGCTGATAATACAGTTACTGCCGTAAGACCTATTTCAGGCACAAGTGAAGCTTCACTTAAAGTTTATATCAGAAAAGCAGATAACACATATGTAGGTACTTCAAAAACAATTAATTTGACGATTACAGCAGACAGCACAGTTGATCCGGAAATATTTAATGCGTCAATGAATGATGCTAAAAGTGCAATTACAGCTTTAATGGGTTCAGATGCGGCAGCGGTGCTTGACAGAGCTGTTCCTGTTCCGGCAGTCGCAGAAAAAGACGGTGTTGTAACAACTATTAGGCTTGCAAACGAAGGCGGAGTAAATGCTGACGGTACTATTACAAGAAATCCGTATGAGTCAGACGCGGCTAAAGGTAAGGTTACTTATATAATCGAGTGTAAAAAGGGCGTAACGCTACTGAGAGATACAGTCACATATGATGTGACTATTCCGTCAAAGAAGGGCGATTTGCTTTACGCTGACTTTGAGGATAATGCAACGGCAGTAGGCGGTACTGTTAAGAAAGAAGGAAGCAACTCAGGATACTATGTAAATGGTGCGGTAAGCGCTGATTTGGCTAAGGCTTCGTCAAAATCACCTGTAACTGTTGAATTTGATGTTAAGAAAGCAGACACAACAGTAACTCTCGGAAAATATACAAAGACTATTGCAGCAACAGCTATGCAGGACGGTTGGAATAAGGTTAAGCTTGTTGTTGATACAACAGCAAAAACAATGACCGCATATGTAAACGGCACAGCTATTGGCGCAGCTGAAACAGTTGCGGGGGGTGAAGCTTCTGTAACTAAGTTCGCGCTTTCAGCTGGTGATTATGATAACATAACTGTATTTGAAGGTGAAAATAATTCTGACGGATCAAAGGTTTACACAACATTCTGGAAAGCGAGTGCGGCAGATAAGGGTAAAACAAAGGATACAGTAATTATGAGAGGTATGACTCTCATGGCTGATATGGGTTCTGGCGCAGCAACAAGCGCTGCGATAGATGGAGAAACATTTGATTACTATATAACCGGCGCTGATAACGGCGGCTGGACTAACGGTATTGCTAAGGATGGCGGAGTAGGCTTGAAGTTTGTCGCTCCCGCTGACGGTACATGGACAGTTTATCTTGTAGATCTTGGTTCAAATAAAACTTTCTATTTAGGTTCGCCTGATAAGGAAGTAAAGGCAGAAGGTACACAGGGTGCAAAGCATGCTCTTTCAATAGAAGTTAAAGGCGGAATGACATACTACGCAACAGTTGCCGGTTCAAAGGGACGGTTTGTAGGTTCTAAGTATGTTCCGACAATAGAAGGCGGTCCTAAATTTGAACCTGAAAAACCGATTGAAAATGCACTGAATATTATAGTTGACTTTATGGGACAGTCGGCATATAAGTACTATAAGACAGAGGAAGCCATAGAACAGAACACACTGACTACTTTTAGTCTTGATAAAGACGGCAATATTGTAGCGGCCGATGCTGAAAATGCAGTTGCTAAATTTGAAAATGTCAGATACCATTCTTCTGATCACGGTGTAAATGCCGGAACAGTTACCGTACAGGTTCCCGGTTATACAAAGATTACAGTAGGAGGATGTGCATGGGGAAGTGATATTGTTCTTAAAAAGGGCGAAGATGAAATAGACAGAGCAAAAAATGCGGGAAAATGCTATCATTCAGATAATAGCGCAGTTTCATTTGTCTACTATAAAGAAAACACTCCTGCTGAGCTTACATTGCCGATAAATGGATACTGGCCATATATTTCAATTGAAAGTATTACTGAGGCAGAAATTCCTAATGAGGTAACAGCAACCTTTACACTGGGTGACGGTCAGGGAACAGTGCCTAATGAAATGAAGGTCAGAAAGGGAAAGACAATTACAATTCCTGCAAACAGAGGTGTCTATAAAGAAGGAAATACTCTTACAGGCTGGACTGACGGAGCAAATACTTATACAGTAGGTCAGGAAGTAATACTTAATGATAATATGACATTAACACCTGTATTTACAGCAAATACAAAGGCGCTTTCAAATACATCTGTTATATTTGATTTCCAGACAAAGAACGGCGCTCCGACAGTTGGCTGGGAAAATAAATCGGATACATTCTGGGTAGGTCA
>CAJTPP010000020.1:11284-12149 GCA_910578235.1 uncultured Clostridia bacterium
GCAATTGTAGACGGAACCCCTATTGATGTCAAGATGGATATTGACACAACGCCAAAGACATTAAATAACGGAACAACAGGTCAGGGTAAGGTTGCAAATGCAAACTGGACTGACTGGGCGCAAATCAATCAATGTACAGAATTTACTCTTCAGGCATTTGTGGGAACTGTTATTGAAATTGAGGCAATGGGCGCTGATACCAAGCTTGAAATCGGTGCAAATCAGTTTAATAAAGAAGCGGGTTATACTGTTAAGGCTGAGGATATAACTGGCAGTAAGGTTAAAATGCTCAATGTTGGCGGAGGATATACAAGAACTATAAAAGTAACATATCCGGAAGCAGTGCAGACTACGACAGAACCTACAACTGAGCCGACAACACAGCCTACGGAAGAGCCTGTGGAATTTACAACAGTCGTTATTCCTGCCAAGGATATTACAGCTGTAGGGAATACAAACGGAACACCTGTATTTATGACAAATAATACTCCTACAGATCCTACAGCAGCTTATACCGATGAATATAAGGCGATTTTTGGAGCTAACTTTGAAAATGCCGGTACTGATAAATACGGCTATCTTGGAGGCACATCAAACGGACACGTTGAAAAGGCTGTTAATTTTTCCGAAGCAGGTGACTATAAGGTATATGTAATGGCTTCGTATAAGAGAAATGACAATAAAATTTCAGTATCAAGCGGAACTGAAACATTGTTTGACGATGTTGTAAGCAATACGGCAAGCGATAAGGTAGGCACAAACGGTCAGGACTTGAATATCTATACGGCAGCGGTTAAGGTTACAACACCGGGTACATATACAGTTAAATGGTATTCAGACGGTGCGTTGTCAGATTTTGTGGCTA
>CAJTPP010000020.1:12161-12808 GCA_910578235.1 uncultured Clostridia bacterium
AAAACAGAAGAGGTTCAGCAGCCTGTACCCACAGCGATACCTACTGTTCAACCCACTGCACAGCCTGCGCAGAATGTTACAGTAAGCGGTACTATTACGCTTACTGGTATATATAATAATGTTAATAACAAAAAAGATAACTATAAAATGAAGGCGCAGGATATGGTTCTTATGCTTACTCCAACCGCGGGTGAAACGGTGACCGCAGCAATTACAGGAGTTCAGGACGGTGATGGTGAAAACGCTCTTTCATATACGGCAACAGTTAAATCGAATACTGAGTATACGGTTTCTTTAGGTGACAAAGACAGTAATACATATTCTGTTACGTCCGGCGGAAGTATAACTCCCGCTGCTGACACAGCAAATAATATCACAGCAACGAAGACATATACATATCAGGTTCCTTTGACAATAGGAGCCGGTGCATTGGCAAAGTTTACTTCAGAAAATATTACAAAGATATATATTGTATTTGGTAATAATACCATAAAGCCGATAGAAATAAATGTGAGTGATATTATTCCCGGTGAGAAGTATATTGCTACGGGTCATAATATGGCAGCGCTTGATACTGACGGGGCTTCAAATAACTGGACTCAGTCAAAGCTCAGTACTTCAAATTCGACAGTTATATTACCGGCGGG
>CAJTPP010000020.1:12823-15033 GCA_910578235.1 uncultured Clostridia bacterium
CAAGACTCGATGGACGCGTCAGGAACGGTTAATCCCGCTGTTAAATTTCAGGAGATAAAGGCGTCGCTTTTGGCAAATGAAATCACACTGACTCCTGTTGAGGCAGATGGGGTTTGGGAGTATAAAAATGAAAAAGTAGTAATACATCCGAATAATACTTTGACTGTAAATGCAGAAATTACTCCCGCAAATGCAGACAATAAGAATATTGACTGGAGTGCAACGGCAATAACGTCCGGCGCGACAGGCGTAACAATAAACGGAGGAGTAGTGACGATTGCAGAAGACGCGACAGGAGGCTCTGAGTGGACAATAAAGGCAGCCTCAAAAGACGGATCAAATGTAAACGGATCAATCACGCTTCAAATAGTAGACTCGTCTGATTCTCTTGGAAGTGTTTCTATTACAGAAGCAGGAAAAGCAGTTATTCAAGTGTTGCCCGGAAAAACTGTTACGGCAACAGTATCACCTAAAGACGGCGTTGACACTTCGGCTATTACATATAAATGGCTTTCGGCGCCGAAAGGTTCTGAGGAATTTACTGAGATAATCGGAGCAAACGAGTCGGCATATGATATTCCTGCTGATATGGATGAGAAATCAACCTTGAAGGTTGTTGTAAGTGCAAGCGGTTACAGCGACGCGGAAGCAACTGTTGAGGTTACAAACCTTCCTATAATGACGGTTGACAGTTTCACAACAAGCGGTTTGGCAGAACGCGGTGCGTGGACTATTTCCGATTCTCAGGCAAAGACATATGCTGACATGGGTTCACCGCTTGGGGATTTAAATCAGTATACAAAGTATATAGATAATCCTGCCAATACAACAGTTACAATTCCTGAAACAGGTACATATAAATTGTATATGCTGTTTAGGGAATATTCTAACAGAGGATATGCGGCTACATTTGATAATGGTGCCGGAACAACGGCAAAAGCAGTTTGTCTGCAAAATATGCCTAAAGTTGCAACAGAAGGCTCAACTAATTATACGGTATCATCTACAGACGTTACTTTAGATGCAGGTACATATACTGTAAGCTTTGACAGAAGTAAAGCTGCAACAGGCGACGGAACGAAGTTTATGGCGTTTGTACTCATAAAGGCAGAATGATTTAAATTTTAAATATAACAACGTCCTTCGGGACGTTGTTTTTATAGAAATATTTGGAGGTGGTAGTATGCTTACATTTTATGAGGTGCGGAGAAAAAGCTTTTCCGTTAAGAATAATCTTGAAACAGTTAGCTTTGGTGATCATATGCATGCTGATATTGAAATTCTTTATATGCGCTCAGGCAGTCAGCGTATTACTGTTGAAGGTAATGAATATATCATTGGAGAGGGCGAAACGGCAGTTGTTTTTCCAAATGTGCGTCATAGTTATATAAAAGAGAAAACAGATAAAGTAGACGCGATACTTATAATATGTTCAAGCAAAATGTATAAAAGTTTTTTTCCTGATTTGTCTGAATTTGTATCGAAAAGCCCTGTTATTACGGCTAAAAACATGCCAAATGACGCTAAATATGCTTTTGGAGCAATTGATAAAAGTCAAAGTAATGATGTGCGTTTGGCGTGGATAGTGATTATACTTTCACAAATAATTGCAAAGCTTACATTGACTCATAAAAATCCTTTCCCAATAGAAGATATGAGCTATAAAATTGTAAGTTATATTGATGAAAATTTCATACAGCCCATATCGCTTCAAAGTGTTGCGGAAGCACTGTCAATCAGTAAAAGCTATGTGTCGAGGATTTTTTCTGAAAAGATTAAAATAGATTTCCGGCAGTATATAAATGTCCTGCGCGCAGAGTATGCCGCTAAACTTATACGCGCTACCGAGGACAGCATGACAGTTATATCGGAAAATGCGGGATTTAACAGTCAAAGTACATTTAATCGCGCATTTCGCAGTATATATGGAATGACTCCAAGGGAATTCCGTAATAATATTGATAAATATTCAAAATAAGTTTTGAGACTGTTGTATTATTGTGCAACAGTCTTTTTTTGTGTGATTTTTGACTTGTTTCAAATCAGAAACAACTGTTATTTTGAGTGTTAAAGATGTAAAATATAGTTAGATGATAATTACGGAAAGGAAGGATTATAATGACATTAATATCAAAAAAATGTGTAAGCGCGGTAATGTCTGTTGCAATGCTGACAGCCGCAGTACCAAATGTAATAGCTGATATAGCTGT
>CAJTPP010000020.1:15053-21524 GCA_910578235.1 uncultured Clostridia bacterium
AACAAGTAGACGGTACTACAGGCACTCCTATCGGTGGTTTTGGCGCGGGCGCGGTTAAGTTTAATGCGCAGAACGGTAGTTTTGCCGCTATTACAATGGCGCCTGCTGATCAAAATGATTATAAACAGGCAGGCAAGTCTTGTTTTCAATTATATGCTGAGACAGGAGGAAGCAAAGAAACTGCCGATACTATGACTGCCGTTAAAATTGACGGGCGTTATGATGATGACGCGGTATGGCCTGAACATATAGTCAATTTTGGAACGGTAAACGGTATAGAAATAATGCTTAAAGCGTTTTCGCCTCTCGACAGTGTGAATTATGATAATATGAGTATGCCATATGCTTTTTATGAAATGACTCTTACAAATACTAACACTACCGAGGCACAGGCAGCGGCGGCGCTTTTGTGGGATATTTCATCGGGAAACGCCCGGTATGTACAGGGAAAGGGTTTTACATCATCAAAATGGTCTGTTTTTGCAGATAGTGAAGACGGCACGCTTACGGTTGGCAGTGATAATGGCTTTTTTACAAACGGAGAATGCTCAAATACGGTTTCAGGAACGCAAAACAGAACGGCTGTTAAATTAAACTTGGCGGCACATGAAAGTAAAAAAATAAAATTTGTTGTGTCGTGGTATGATAATTCTGATCCTGACGGCGCCTATTATTTAAGCAAATATAATAACAGTGCTGATATAGCTGAATTGGGTCTTAATAATTTTGATACGCTTAAAGCAAATGCGGATAAATTGGTAAATTTTATGCGTTCATCAGATATTCCTCAATGGTATGTAAATCAATGTCTTAATTCTCTGGCAAATATAAGTAACAATTCTATTTATAAAACAGACGGAAGAACTGCTTTTGCGGAAGGAGAGTGGACCTGTTTCGGCACAATGGATCAGATGTGGCACGCGCGCCAGATTATTGGGTATCTTATTCCTGAGTTTGCTTGGCAGGAGCTTGAATATTGGGCGCGCACGCAGCGCAGAGACGGTCAGATACATCACGATTTCAATTATATGACGGATACAAGTGTTAAATATAAGCTTGTTCCCTGGGATGATACAGAGCACGAGGACTATCGTAATGTTGATAAGTGGGTTGACCTCAATTGCGGTTTAATCATATCTGTGTATGAGCTGTATCAGCAGACAGGCGATGAGGAAAAACTGCAATGGTTTTGGGGGTATTTGAAAAAAGCGGGTCAGAGGATTTTTGATCAGGTAGATGCATATGGTGATACTGAATATCCATATACATTTAAAAATTCTGAAAATTCTTATGACGCGGGAGGTGACCCTAATGCGTTTAATACGAGCGTATCGGCAGTTGCATATAAAATAATGACAATATTGTGTGATAAATTTGGTGAAGGTGAGCTTAAAGAACAGTATCAGACAGCGTTTGATACTGTCAAGGAGTCGTACAGAAAGAAGTATTTAACAGATAATTTTCCGGTAGGACGTATTTCCGAGTCATATTTTGCGGGTCAATGGCTTGCCATGCATTTAAAGCTTGGACAAATATGGACTCAGGATGAAACAGATTATGTTATAAACAGTCTTGACAGCTATTATCATCCGTTGTACAAAACACTCGGTTATCCAAATGGTACATACGATGAATGGACGCCGTATATTCTTACGCATTACGGCGGACTGCTGCTTCAGACACAAAGACAAAATCAGTATGAGGCAATGCAAAAGGACTCATATAACAGGCAGTTTAAAAACAGAAATTATGTATTTAATCATCCGCTTGATATTTTGCCTGCCGTAACTACTGCAAATTATGCGTCCAACAGTATAAGCGGCGATAAGCAGTATATATCAATTCCTGCAATATGGAGAAATTACTATGAAATAATAGGTTATCACCGTAATGCGGCAAGTAATGAATTGTGGCTTACGCCAAAGCTTTTGCCGGAAATGGAGCATAAAATGACGGATGCCGCATATATTTCGCCGGAAGGCTGGGGAACGATAAGCTGTGTTGAAACTGCGACTGAGGGTAGCAGGGCATATCAGAATAAAAATATTATATTTAAGCCGGAAAATGAAACGTATGTCGGAACACTTTACTTGGAGGATAACTTTGGAGAGAATGTTGCTGTAATGATTGATGGCTCGTCTTATCCGTTTAGGCGCATAGGAGATGGATATACAAAAGAGCTCGCCGTTGAGTATAACGCGGCTGTTACGAGTAACGGTATAAATATAATAACATCGGGAGATGCGGGCAGGGAACCGCCTGCGGATCCTGAAAAGCCGGATGATATCGATATTCCTCCGGTTACTGCGGAAATGAGTGCTTTCAGGACTATTGAGGCGGAAAAATATTCGGGTTTTGGCGGTATAAGTATCGAAGAGGAAAATGGAGTGAAATTCATTACTGAATGTGACGATCAGGATTATGTCAAATATGACGGTGTGGGTTTTGAGGACGGAGCTAAGTCAATCACACTTACGGTTAGGAGTAATAAGGAGTCATACATTGAGCTTGCGCTCGGACTTGTAAGCGGGGAAACAGTGCAGGAAATTCAAATACCAAATACCAACGGTGAATGGCGCGCGGTTACTTGCGAGCTTAATACTGTCATAAGCGGTACACATAATGTTGTATTCCGTTTTCGTACCAACAATCAGGAAAGCTCGGAGCTTTTAGACATAGACAGCTTTGAGTTTGATTATAAATATCAGATTTCAAATAAAAACTGGACTGCAAAAGCGTCGCATAACAGCAGTGCCGCGTCAAGCGCGTTTGACCGTGACAGCGCAACACGCTGGAATTCATCGTATCAGACAGGCAATGAGTGGTATATACTGGATTTAGGTGAAGTATGTGAGTTTAATAAAATAATTATGCGCTCTCTTGATGACTATCCAAGACAATATGAGATTTATACATCTGTTGATGATAAAAATTACGGAGATAAAATTGCGTCGGGACAGGGAGTGCATGGAGATAATGAGATTACATTTGTACGCCAAAGAGCGCGTTATATAAAGATATGTCAGACAGGTACTTCGGCAGCTAAGTACTGGTCAATATATGAACTGCATTTATATAATATGGACGAGGAATTTGAGGACGGTAATCAAACCCCGCCTCCTACTAAAGCGCCTGACAAGACTATAAATGAGTACACTTATGCAGGTACGTCTGATAATCATCCCTCAGGTACAGGATATTTTGACATTGCAAAATACAGTACAGGCGCGAAAAAGGCGAGGTCAAACACAAATGATGATGTATTTACATTTGCCAACGGCATAAGCGATACAGTTCGCGCTCAGTTTTCTGATAGTGAGGACAGCGGTAAAATATCGGGAACATATACGAATTCTATGGTAAACTATATCGGCATAAAAGATAACGGAGCCGATTATAACGTAAAGCCTGCAATAACAAGTATAAAATTGCCTGAGGGCAAGTATACGTTTTATTATATAGGAGGAAACAAGAATGATATTGAAATTACATTTGTAAATGATGCAGATAACAATGTAACGGTTTCACCGATTAAGCAGTATGCTTTTGCCACAAATAAGCTGATTATGCATGAGGCTGAGATTACAGTAAATAAGGAGTATAACGGGGAGATTACCTTATATAACAGTACGACATGGCTGCCTGATTTATATTCGGTTAAGCTTGTGCCGCAAACAGAAGCACCGCCTACAGAAACGCCAACATATACTTGGAAAGCCGAATATAATAAAAACGACGGGCAGGCTGAGATTACGGCAGCAGAGGATTGCGGGGCAACGGTAATATTTGCGGCATATAATTCAGAAGGAATTCTGGAAAGTTTATCAGTAAGAGAAAATATAAAGCTTAAAAAGGGAAATCAGAATATTAAGCCTGATGAAAAATTTAATGATGATGTTTTCCGAATAGAAGTTTTTGTATGGGATAGTCTTGACAGTATGAAGCCCAAAATATAACAAATAAAACACCTGCTTATGCAGGTGTTTTATATTATTTAAGATATTTTGAAAGCGGATGTTTTACTTTTCTTAATTCATCAGCAACCATTTTTGCAACCGCATATGCGCCGTCAATGTTAAGATGTGTGTTATCGTTACTGCCGTTTTCATAATATTGTGAGTTTGTAAATTCAGGGTTACTCATAAAGCGTTTGTCATGCGGTTCAAGACGCATATAAAAATTCTGTATTCCGCTATTAAGAAGTGAATGGGTGAGTCCGTATAAGTCAATTAGCGGAATATTGTCTGTTTTTCCGATTTCTTTCAGCGCATTGCCGTAAGGAACAAGCGTTGTATCTAACGGAAGATTACGTGTTATTGATGTGCATAGTACAGGGTATGCCCCGATATTTCTGGCGGTATCTATAAATTTATAAATACATTCCTGATAAGAATTATCATCTGGAGAGGTATAACGCTGTAAATCCTCGGCTTTACAGTCATTATGTGCAAACTGTATGAACAAATAATCTCCCTTTTGAATATTATCGCAGATAAAGAGATAATTTTCTTCAGTCAAAAAGCTTTTTGAGCTTCTGCCGCTTCTGGCACAGTTTACGACCACTATTTTATCATTAAACATTTTGCCGAAAACCTGTCCCCAGCCCGTCTGAGGAAAACGATTATTTTCGCCCTCGTGCGGATAATTGCATGCCGTGGAGTCACCGGCGATAAATATGCGTATTTTGTTGGTGTCAGGCTTACTTATAAGTTTTGAAGATGAGCAGGGCAAAACAGTTAAGCGGAATATTGCTTCCGCTTTTAAATCAGGATAATCCTGATAAGTAAAAATGGCTGTCAGCGTGACAGTTTGCTCCGATGGGGGACACATCACAAATCCTGACGGACTTATTATTTCGGGTCTGTCGCTTTTCCATACTATATCAGCATAGCCAAACCGGGTGTTGCGTCCGTCATATAAATTTAAATCAGTAGTCACAGCGTCGGCAGATTTGTTTTTTTGCGCTATTTCAGAGAAGGATATTGCATTGATTTCTTCTTGCAACAGTTTATTCATTTCGCTCAATGTCCGCACCCTCCTTAATATATTTTTTTATCTGCATGCAGGCATTAAATTCTATAATAAATCCGCATACTGAAAACATAAGCAGAAGCATAAATATAAATCCCGCAGTGGTGAAAAATACAGCAAGCTGATCTGTTTGGGCAGTAAAGCCAATAGCAGATAATATAAGAATTAAAAATGCGGTTATTAATATTATAAGTACAGACCACGGCAATGCGGATAACGCAAACAGGGCAGAGTTTTTATATAATTTGCCTACTGTCAGTTTATATGTTATAAGCAGATGGTATAAATATAAATGCAGCATTGTATAAAAAAATGCAAGCACAAGTATGACATACTTTAGAAAGTACATTACATTTGGCATGGAAGCATAGAAGAAGTACGCGTAGCATATTGCTGTAAATACTATAATATCAATGATCCATACAATAAGCGACTGCTTAAAGTTGGATTTAATATGCTTAAAGAAGTCGCTGGCCATAAATACGCTTTCCTCCCGTACAAAGGAGCGTAGAATATATACAAAACCTGCGGTAGCCGGACCGCTGCCCCAGAAAATGGTAAAGAAAACAGATATAAAAAGACGAGTCAGTAAATCCATAGTTATGGAAATACGGGCGGCGTCAACCTCGGTAAGTTCTATAAATTTTCCGAGCGTGTCCGCATTTATACCCAGTTTGTTTGAAATCATTCCCGATAGTATAAATATAATAGCAAATGTCGGAATGAGCGTAAGTATGTATAACAGGTTCAATTGTATAAGTTTCCAGAATTTTCTGAAAAACAGCTCATAAAACAGGCTTAGTCCTTTTTTCTTGGGAGCGTCTTTGTATACGCCAGGTCCGGGTTTTGAATAGTTACTGTTAAAAATACCCATATTAATACCCCAGTTCTTCTGCAACCATAATAACCGTAATACGTTTCGGGAAATGGAAACAACCGTCTACAATGCCGATAAAATTACACATTCTCGGCTGTCCCTCGCAGTTTGAGCAGGTGCAGCAGTCATCAGTCGCGCATGGCGTTTTATGACGTATTCTTTTTGAATTCAGCGGCGCAATTGCTTTCGCGCGCTTAATTCCGTCTTCCATTGTGTCTACAATTTTGTTTACGCCCGCGACAATAATTACTTTTTTAGGGCCGAATGCAATCTGGCTTGCACGGTTGCCGACACAATCAATATTTACAAGCTGTCCCTCTTTTGTAATGGCATTTGAACTTGACACCATATAGTCAGCTTTGTAGCTTTCGCGGTATACGTCGTGCATTGCGGCAACGCTTTCGCAGTGAAAACGGTCATAAAAGTTATATTTTCCGCTTTCTATTTCGTCCATAATTCCGGTTTGTTTGAGAGTCACGCTTCCGCCAACTGCAACACTTGCGCCTTCAGGCATAAGCTCAAGAAAAATTCTTTTTGCGTCAGCCGAGTCCTCTGCATAAATT
>CAJTPP010000020.1:21562-25696 GCA_910578235.1 uncultured Clostridia bacterium
CAACCATTTCTTTAGCTTTTAGTTGATAGGACCATTTTTGTACATTATCCATAATTATAACCTCCTGTATTATAAAATAATTATAAAATAAAATGCGTTTTTTTACAAGACAATAGTTTAATAAAATAATAAATCCGTACTAAATAACAAAAAAAACATATCATTTTGAGATTAATTCTGCTATAATATAATTGAAAAATAAAAAGGAGAAACAATATGTCAAAACAATTGATGGAAACGGCAAAAAAACTGTGCGATACAATAATGGAAGACTTTGTCGATATACTAAGCGCCAAGTGGCAGTATGACGCCGGACTGTGCTTAAAAGGCTTTGAAGCTGTATATAAAGAATGCGGCGATAAAAAATATTATGATTATATAAAAAAGAGTATGGACTATTTCGTAACAGGAGACGGTACAATCAAAACTTATAATCCGGAGGTAAGGAATATAGACCATATCAATAACGGCAAAAATCTGTTCTATCTTTATCATAAAACAGGCGAGGAAAAATATAAAAAAGCTATTGAATTGCTGGCGTCACAATTTGAAATTCAGCCCCGAACAAAATCCGGTACTTTCTGGCATAAACAGATTTACCCAAATCAGGTATGGCTCGACGGTTTGTTTATGGGAGAGCCGTTTGCAGCGCAATATGCAAAAGAATTTAACCATCCTGAAAAAATTGATGATGTTGTAAATCAGTTTGCGAACGCCGCGAGACTTACATATGAACCGCGCTGCGGTCTTTATGCGCATGCGTGTGACGAGTCGAAAGAAGCGTTTTGGGCGGATAAAAGTACAGGACGTTCCTTGAATGTATGGGGAAGGTCTGTAGGCTGGTTCTGCATGGCGCTTGTGGACGCGCTTGATTTTATGCCGTCTCAACACAATGGATATAAAATCCTGACAGAACTGTTTAATAAAGCAATTTCAAATGTAGTGAAATATCAGGATAATGATGGCGTGTGGTATCAGGTTATGGATAATCGCCGCAGTGACAATTATCAGGAGTCAACATGTACTTGTATGTTCGCATATGCGCTGGAAAAGGGTATACGCAAAGGATATATAGATAATGAAACATATAAACCGTATCTTGATAAAGCGGTTCAGGGCATATTAAATGTTTTTATCAGGGAAATTGACGGAAAAACATATATAGCTCAGGGCTGCGCTGTCGCGGGATTGGGACCTGAGGACAATTCGCGCCGAAATGGAACGCTTGATTATTATTTCAGCGAACCGGTAAGAAATAATGACTTTAAAGGAGTCGGACCGTTTTTAATGCTTTCGGCGTATTATGAATAAGCTCTCTCTAAAAATAAACTGGTAAGCAGAAGGGACGGTTAAATAATCGTCTCTTTTGTTTATATGATGGAGGAAGTAATATGAGTATGGTAATAAGCGAAAAATCACTTTGCCGCTTTTTTAAACGTCTTGACGGATTGGCTTTGGATATGCATAGTGTGATACTGTCGCATGGCGGGAAAATTATATCAGAGGTATATTATGAACCGTTTCATCGAGGTAGTATGCATAGGATGTTTTCGGTTACAAAAAGTTTTGTTGGCTTGGCGATAGGTTGTCTTGCGAAAGATGGTAAAATCAGTCTGGATGACAGTATCACGAAGTATTTTCCTGAATATCCTACGCCGTATGAGTATATAAAGGACACTACAATACGAAATATGCTTATGATGCGTACACCGCACGAAAAAACAACATATAAGGCGGATTTAAACGGAAACTGGGTTGAGAGCTTTTTTTTGACAAAACCAAGTCACAGATCCGGTACCGTATTTGCATATGACACTTCTGCTTCTCACGTTCTAGGCGCGTTGGTTGAAAAAATTACGGGTATGCCGTTTCTTGATTATTTACGGATCAAATTTTTAGATGCGATAGGATTTTCTAAAGAGGCATATTGCTTAAAAGACCCGCAGGGAATAAGCATAGGCGGCTCGGGACTTATGGCAACGCCGATGGATATAATGCGTGTAGCTCAGATTGTGATGAATAATGGAATGTTTAACGAACGCGAGCTTATTGACAGCGAATTTTTGCGGGAGGCGGCTTCATGTCTTACAAGCACCTGTACGCGCGGGGCATGGAGTGATGAAAAGCAGGGTTACGGTATGCAGATTTGGCGGACGCGCAATAATGGTTTTATGTTTTACGGTATGGCGGGTCAGCTTGCGTTATGTCTTAGAGATAAGGATACTATTCTTGTAACAACGGCAGATGGTATGGGCTGTCAGGGGGCTGTACAGGCAATTTTGGACGCGTTTTGGGAAGAAATATATTACAAGCTTGACAGCGAGGATTACAAAGACAACGAATTAAAAGAAATACTGTCAAACAGACGGGTAAAACCGATTGATGGCGAGGGGAAGGATTTTAGAGGTACATATGTTTTTGATAAAAATGTTATGGGAATGAAAAGGTTATCGGTACAAACTGATAAAAACGGCGGTATTATTGAATATGAAAACGAAACAGGCTGTCATACTCTAAAATTTAAAACAGGCGGTTTTAATCGTGCCGTATTTCCGTATTATGATTGTGACAGTATAACAAGCGGAGCGTGGTTCGCGGATACACTGACAATAAAAAGCTGCCTTATCGGTGAAACGGTAGGCTCGGTAACAATGGAATTGTATTTTAATGATAATGAGGTTACGGTTTCGGCGCGTTCAACAGAAAAAACAGAATTTAAAGAGTTTAATGGAATAATTCAGGGCAAGAAAAAATAAATTGCGGCATGGTTATTTCGAAGACGGTATAGTAACAGTAAAACAAAAAATAATCTTGACATAACAGTAAAAATTTAGTACTATCATTTCAGGATTATATTTTGAAAGAAAGGTTGTATGAATATGAAATATTTAATAGGAATTGATATAGGCACATCTGCCACAAAAACGGTTATGTTTGATGAAAAATTTAATGTGATCACATCATCATCACAGGAATATCCGATGTATCAGCCTCATAACGGGTGGGCGGAGCAAAAGCCTGAGGACTGGCGTGACGCGGTGATTAACACATTGAGCGATGTTATGAAAAAAGCGGAAGTAAGCTCTGATGATGTTGCTGGAATAGGACTTTCAGGACAGATGCACGGTCTTGTTATGCTTGACGAGAGCGGCGAGGTGTTGCGTCCGTCAATCATATGGTGTGATCAGAGGACGCAGAAGCAGTGTGATGAAATAACAGAAAAAACAGGCCGGGAGCGTTTGATTGAAATAACGGCAAATCCCGCGCTGACAGGGTTTACGGCCTCAAAGATTTTATGGGTGCGCGAAAATGAACCTGAAATTTATGCAAAGTGCAGACACATTTTGTTGCCTAAAGATTATATACGCTATATACTGACAGGTGAATTTGCAACTGAAGTGTCAGACGCGAGCGGTATGCAGCTTATGGACATTCCTAACCGCTGCTGGTCTGATGAGGTTTTGGATAAGCTTGATATAGATAAAGCTCTTTTGCCGAAGCTGTATGAGTCTCCCGAGGTTACCGGAACGATCACGGAAGAAATTGCCAAAAAAACAGGTTTGTCAGTTAAAACTGTGGTAGTGGGAGGAGCGGGTGATAACGCTGCTGCTGCTGTAGGAACGGGTGTTGTGAGCGATGGAAAAGCGTTTACCACAATAGGTACGAGCGGCGTAGTGTTTGCGCATACGAGCGAGGTTTCAATTGATCCGAAAGGACGTGTTCATACATTCTGCTGCGCGGTGCCGGGATGCTGGCATATTATGGGTGTAACACAGGCGGCAGGATTGTCACTGAAATGGTTTAGGGATAATTTCTGCGGTGATTTTATAGAAAAGGCGAAGAATGAGGGCGTTGATCCGTATTATCTTATGGATAAGGAGGCTGATAAGATACCTGCCGGAAGTAATCGTCTTATATATCTGCCGTATCTTATGGGAGAGCGGACGCCGCATCTTGACGCGGATTGCAGAGGTGTATTTTTCGGACTTTCCGCAATTCACACAAAAGCTGATATGATACGCGCCGTGATGGAGGGAGTGGCGTATTCTCTTAAAAACTGTAATGATATTTTGAATGAAATGGGCGCGGATATTGACGAGATGATGGCCTGCGGAGGCGGAGGCACAAGCGCGC
>CAJTPP010000020.1:25728-25945 GCA_910578235.1 uncultured Clostridia bacterium
TGTACGGCTGTGATGTTAAAACCGTATCGTCTAAGGAAGGACCCGCGCTCGGCGTGGCTATTTTGGCGGCGGTAGGCGCGGGACTTTATAAGGATGTGCCGTCCGCATGCGGAGAAGCTGTCATGATTGACAAAATATGCTCGCCAAATAAGGAAAACCGCGAACATTATAAAAAGTTTTATGATATTTACAATTCACTGTACATAAGCTTAAAGGA
>CAJTPP010000020.1:25955-32464 GCA_910578235.1 uncultured Clostridia bacterium
TAATTTTAAAGAGTTGTCAAAATAAAAAAAGACGGGATTAAGGCTGTATCAAAAAAAAATATTATTTATAGTGATAAGGACTTGATTTTTTTGACAAAATATATTAGAATATATTCAATGAGTTAAATCACAAAAGATTTAGGAGGATTAATTTATGATTACAGCAGGCGATTTTAGAAATGGAAGAACCTTTGAGCATGAGGGTAATGTATATCAGATTGTTGAGTTCCAGCACGTTAAGCCGGGTAAGGGCGCGGCGTTTGTAAGAACAAAGATTAAAAATATTATCAGCGGCGGTGTGGTTGAGAAAACTTTCAGACCGACAGAAAAATTTGAAGAAGCTCATATTGACAGAAAGGATATGGCTTATTCATACGGTGATGACGATTTTTATCATTTCATGGATAACGAAACTTATGATATGATTGATATTGCAAAATCAGAAATTGAGGATGCCATGAAGTTTGTTAAGGAAAATGATGTATGTAAGGTAATGTCATACAAGGGAAATGTGTTTGGTGTTGAACCGCCTACATTTGTTGAATTGCAGGTTACGGAAACAGAGCCAGGTTTTGCCGGAAATACATCTACAAATGCGACAAAACCCGCAACGCTTGAAACAGGAGCGGTTATTCAGGTTCCTTTGTTTGTGGATGTAAACGAAATGATAAGAGTAGATACCCGCACAGGCGAGTACATGGAGCGTGTTAAATAATTAAACCGCAGAGAGGGTAACATAATGGAAGATATGACAAAAAAGGTTTCATACCTTAAAGGTTACGCGGACGGTCTTGATATAAGCCCGAAAAGTGATGAGGGTAAGCTTATAATAAAGCTGCTTGATGTGCTTGGAGAAATGGCCGATGTTATTGAGGATCTTACAAGCAGGCTTGAGGATGTGGAAGATATCACTCATGAACTGGATGAATGTGTATATACAATGGCTGATGATTTCTATGACGGCTCGGACAAGGAAGATGACGAATATGATGACGATGACGAATTCTTTGATGATTATGAGGATTATGAGGAAAACGGAGACGACTATTTTGAAATTCAGTGTCCTAACTGCGGAGAAGATGTCATGATTGATTTTGATATGATTGATGACGATAATGCGATTGTATGTCCGAACTGCCGTGAGGAGATTGAACTGGAATTTGATTGTGACTGTGATGAGGATAATGAAGAACAGAACGATTAATGAATTTATAAAAAGGGACTTTTAAGTCCTTTTTTTTATCGTGTATGAAATTGTTTGCGGTGTGAACAATGGTGTTTATTGCGAGAATGCAGAGATCAGGATTTTTGAGAGAAAGGGAGCAGTATGACAGGTCTATATATTCATATACCGTTTTGCAGACATAAGTGCCGTTATTGTGATTTTGTATCATTTGAAGGCTGTGAAAGCTATGTTGAAGGATATCTTGCTTCATTACGTCGTGAAGCCGAGTTATACAGAAATGAAAAGATTGATACAATATTTATAGGCGGAGGCACTCCGTCATATCTTTGCGCGACGCATTTAAATAACCTTGCAGGTATGTGCTTTGATATGTTTGATGTGGCGGAGAAATATGAATTTACTATAGAAGTAAATCCGGGAACATTGAGTGATGAAAAAATAACGGCTATGCTTGAGGGCGGGGTTAACCGTGTGAGTGTGGGTGTGCAGTCGTTTAATGATGATGAATTGAAGGCTGTGGGGCGTATACACAGCGCTGAATTGGCATATAATACAATTTGTCATTTGAAAAAAATGGGTTTTTCAAATATAAGTATTGATCTTATGACCGCGCTGCCTCAGCAGACAAAAGAAACCTTGAAAAGTACGCTTAATACCGCCGTTTCTCTGCCGGTAAATCATATCTCCGCATATAGTCTTATAATAGAAGAGAATACGCCGCTTGGACTTGAATACGCGCAAGGGAAACTGCGATTGCCTGACGAGAACGAGGATAGGGAGATGTATGAGTATACGGTTGAATTTCTGGACAGACATGGATTTGCGCATTATGAGATTTCAAATTTTGCGCGCGGAGGATTTGAATGCAGACATAATATAAAATATTGGACAGGAGAAAGGTATATAGGCATAGGCGTTGCCGCGCATTCATATACAGGCAGTGAACGGCTTTATAATACTTCTGATTTGAAAAAATATCTTGCGGGCGATATGGGGAAAGAGACGGTGTATCTTACGGAAAAGGATCAAATATCGGAATTCATAATAACAGGACTGCGTATGAATGCGGGGATAAGCGCGGCTGAATTTTGTGACCGGTTTGGCAGAGATATAAAAGAGATATACCCAAAGGAAATAGAAAAGTTTATAAGATACGGATTGCTTCGATATGAAAAAGGAAGATATTTTCTGACATTAAAAGGAATAAATCTGTCTAACGCGGTTTTGTGTGAATTTGTTTAAATTGTAAATAAATTATGAAAACTTGTTTGAAGTACTTGACAACTGAGTATAATAGTGGTATCTTATAGTTGTTAGCACTCAATAGATATGAGTGCTAACAGATTGTCCGTTCAGTTTATTAGAGAAAGGAATGATTGCCGATGGATTTGAGCGATAGAAAAAGGAAAATCTTACAGGCAATTATAGACGAGTATATAGGTACTGCCGAGCCTGTAGGTTCACGAGCGATATCAAAGAAAGAAAATCTTGGTTTGTCGAGCGCGACAATACGCAATGAGATGGCTGATCTTGAGGAAATGGGTTATCTCATTCAGCCGCATACTTCCGCGGGCAGAGTACCGTCGGACGAGGGATACCGTTTTTATGTGAATTCTCTTATGAGAAAGTATAAAATAGGTATGGAAGCGGTAGCACAGCTGCAGAGTGTGCTTGAAACCCGTGTGAGCCAGCTTGAAAAGCTCATAAAATATGCGGGCGCGATTGCTTCAAGTCTCACGGATTATACAACAGTTGTCACAGCTCCTAAAGAGAACGGTTTTGAAATTAAAAAGGTTGATCTCATACTGATAGCGGCACAGACAGCGATGCTTATTGTTGTCACGAGAACAGTGAGAAATCAGGTGTTGAATATTGATATTGATGAAGCCACATGCGTAAGACTTGCTGAAATACTTAACAGAAATCTTGCGGGACTTCGGGCGGAAGATATAACCTTTGAAAAAATACAGGACATACAGAAGGAAATAGAAAGAAAAATGCATCTTCACCCAAAGGCGCTTATTGATATAATGCATTTTGTGTATGACACGATAACGGCTGAAGCTGAGACGGAGATTTATGTTAATAACGCAAAATCAATTTTGAAATATCCCGAATACAGCGATATTGAGAAGGCCAGACAGTTGTTTTCTTTTCTGGAAGACAAGGAAAATCTTAAACAGCTTGTAAAAGCAAATGAAAGCAATGGGGTGGAAGCAAAAATCGGTAAAGAAAACGATATGGAGATAATGAGAGACTGCTCTCTTGTAAGCATTAATTATTCAATGGGAGATAAGACGGGAGGTTCTCTCGCGGTAATAGGACCTAAACGTATGAATTATGCGAAGGTTTTTGCAAGTCTCGACCTTATTTCTAATGAAATAGATAAAATTCTTGGCTATTATATGAATGGCGATTAAGGAAAGGAGTAATAAGATGTCTAAAAATAACGAGGATATTAATGAAGAAATAGAGAAAGAAACAGAGCCTGAAACTGAAGAAAGCAATCAGGAAGAAAAGTCAGGCGAAGAAATTCTTGAGGAAAAGCTAAAGGAACAGACAGACAAATATATGCGACTTTATGCCGAGTACGATAATTTCCAGAAGCGCTCGCAAAGGGAAAAGGATATGCGTTACTCAGACGCGGTGATTGATACGGCGGGAGCAATTCTTGCCATTGGCGATAATCTTGAAAGAGCGCTTGCCACAGATGTTGAATCTGAGGATGCGAAAAAGCTTAAAGAGGGCGTTGAAATGGTAATGAAGCAGTTTAACGATGCGCTTGACAAGCTGGGGATAAAGCCTATTGAGGCTCAGGGAGAGCAGTTTGATCCTAATATTCATAATGCTGTTATGCATATTGAGGATGATGCAATTGACGATAATACCGTTGTGGAGGAACTTATGAAGGGTTACATATACAAGGACGGCAGAGTTGTCAGACACAGTATGGTAAAGGTGGCAAATTAGAGTGTGAAATCGTTATTATGATTTAAACACGAATATATGAGCTTTAGAAAATATTATAAAGGTTGATAAATCAAGGAGGAAAATAAAATGGCAAAAATCATAGGTATTGACTTGGGTACAACAAACAGCTGTGTGGCGGTAATGGAGGGTGGAAATCCCGGCGTTATCACAAACAGTGAGGGTGCGAGAACAACACCGTCAGTGGTTGCGTTCCAGAAAGACGGCGAAAGAATTGTAGGTCAGGTTGCGAAGCGTCAGGCGGTAACAAATGCTGACAGAACAATTATGTCTATTAAGAGAAAGATGGGCACAACAGACAAGGTTACAATTGACGGCAAGGCGTACACTCCTCAGGAAATTTCGGCAATGATCCTTACAAAGCTTAAGCAGGATGCGGAGAGCTATCTTGGCGAGACTGTATCTCAAGCCGTTATTACAGTGCCGGCGTACTTTAACGATTCACAGCGTCAGGCTACAAAGGACGCGGGTAAAATTGCGGGACTTGAGGTGCTCAGAATAATCAACGAGCCTACGGCGGCTGCGCTTGCGTACGGTGTGGGCGATAAGGAACAGAATGTAATGGTATACGACCTTGGCGGCGGTACGTTTGACGTGTCAATTCTTAATATTGACGACGGCGTGTTTGAGGTTCTTTCAACAAACGGAGACACGCATCTCGGCGGTGATGATTTTGACCAGAGAATAATTGACTTTCTTGTTTCGGAATTTAAAAAGAGCGACGGGGTTGATCTTTCGTCAGACAAGATGGCTATGCAGAGATTGAAGGAAGCCGCTGAAAAGTCTAAGATAGAACTTTCAACGACAACGACATCAAATATTAATCTTCCTTTTATCACCGCGGACGCGTCGGGACCTAAGCATATGGATATAACTCTTACAAAGGCTAAGTTTGACGAATTGACGGCGGATCTTGTTGACAGAACTCTTACATGTATAAGAAACGCTATGAGCGACGCTGGTATAAGCGCGTCACAGATAGACGAGGTGCTTCTTGTAGGCGGATCGTCAAGAATACCCGCTGTTCAGGAAGCGGTTAAGAAAGAAATGGGAAAAGAACCTAATAAAGGTATCAACCCTGACGAATGTGTGGCTGTCGGAGCGGCAAGACAGGCCGGCGTTCTCGGCGGAGAGGAAACAGGCGTTCTTCTGCTTGACGTAACACCTTTATCGCTTGGTATAGAAACAATGGGCGGAGTATTCACAAAGCTTATTGAGAGAAATACAACTATTCCTACAAATAAGTCACAGATTTTCTCAACAGCGGCAGACGGTCAGACTTCGGTTGAGGTACACGTATTGCAGGGCGAAAGAGAAATGGCTCAGTATAACAAGACGCTCGGACGTTTTAATCTGACAGGAATTGCGCCTGCTCCGCGCGGTGTGCCTCAGATTGAGGTAACATTCGATATTGACGCTAACGGTATTGTGAATGTAAGCGCAAAGGATCTCGGCACCGGTAACGAACAGAAGATCACAATAACGGCTTCTTCTAATTTGAGTGATGAGGATATAGATAAGGCTGTAAAGGAAGCTGAGAAATATGCCGAGGAAGATAAGAAGCGTAAGGAAGAAGTGGAAATCAGAAATAATGCCGAGTCGCTCGTATATCAGTGTGAAAAAGCCGTTAAGGATGCTGGTGATAAGATTGACGACGCTACAAAATCAATGGTTGAGGAAGAAGTAAATAAGGTTAAGGAAGTCCTGAAGGGTACGGACAGCGCCGCTATAAAGGCTGCAACAGACGAGTTGCAGGAGAAATTCTATTCAGTAGCGCAGCAGATGTATCAGCAGGCTAATCCGCAGGGCGCTGATCCGAGTGCTAACCCTGGCGCGCAGGCGGCTGACGGAGCGGATAATGTTTACGAGGCTGATTACAAGGAAGTAGACAACGATAATAACTAATATACGATAACAGCATGGAGGACGGACAAAATGTCCGTCCTTTTAAGGGTTTACAAACAGAAAAAAGTATAGTATAATATTGTAGGCAGGTGAATAAATTGACAGAAAAAAGAGATTATTATGAGGTGCTTGGCGTGCAGAAAGGCGCGTCTGATGATGAAATTAAAAAAGCATTCAGGAAACAGAGTAAAAAATATCATCCCGATCTAAACCCGGGAAATAAAGAAGCTGAGGAAAAATTTAAGGAAGTTAACGAAGCGTATCAGGTGCTGTCAGATCAGGATAAGAGATCTAAGTACGATCAGTTCGGACACGCCGGTGTTGATCCGAATTTCGGAGCCGGAGGCGGCGGATTTAACGGTGCAGGTTTTGATTTTGGCGATATTTTTGGTGATATTTTCGGCGGCGGGTTCGGAGGATTTGGCGGCGG
>CAJTPP010000020.1:32474-36449 GCA_910578235.1 uncultured Clostridia bacterium
AGCCGCAGAAACGGTCCGAGACGCGGTAATGATATAAGACAGGTTGTTGATATAAGCTTTGAGGAAGCGGCGTTTGGATGTACCCGTAAGCTTAATATACAAACTCAGGAAAAATGTGAAAGCTGCGGGGGAAGCGGAGCGAAAAAAGGCACGACTGCGGCTACATGCTCAAACTGTCACGGAACGGGACGTATACAGACCCAGCAGAGAACAATTCTCGGTTATATGACAACAGAGACTACATGTCCGCATTGTCACGGAGAGGGAAAGATTATCAAGGATCCGTGCAGTGACTGCCGCGGAACAGGAACAGTAAGAAAAACCAAAACCATAGAGGTACAGATACCGTCAGGTATAGATAATAATCAGACAATACAGCTTTCCGGAAAGGGTGAAGCCGGACAGAAGGGCGGTCCTAATGGTGATTTGCTTCTCACTGTGCGAGTGCGTCCGCATGAGATTTTCAGAAGACAGGGAAATGACGTGTATATAGATATGCCGGTCAGCTTTGTTGAAGCCGCTCTCGGCGCGACTGTTAAAGTGCCTACAATAGACGGTAAGTATGTTGAGCTTAATATACCAGAGGGTACTCAGATGGGAACCCGTTTTCGTATGAAAGGCAAGGGCATACCGTATCTGCGCAATAAGTCGAGAGGAGATCAGTATGTAACCGTTTCGGTTGAGGTGCCGAGAAATCTGAGCTCGAAACAAAAGGAATTACTTCGTGATTTTGACGAGGATAAGAATTATAAGCAGAAAAAGAGCTTTTATGAGAAAATGAAAGATTTTCTAAAATAATGAGCTTGATATAAACATTTCAGGAGGATAGCAATGAACCCGAGTATTTATGAATTGTCTAAAATGACAAAGGAACAGTATGACTTTATAATGAAACGCGCCGAGCTTGATATTACAGAGCAGATGAAGGTTGCCAGAGAGGTTTCTGATGACGTCCGTGACCGCGGAGACGCGGCAGTGCTGGAATATACGGCTAAGTTTGACCGCGTACAGCTCACGGCGGAGCAGATGAAGGTAACAAGCGAGGAGATAGAAGCAGGCTATAATCGTCTTGACAGGGAAATAAGAGAGGCGATTGAATACGCGTATAAGAATATATATGATTTTCATGAGAAACAGCTGCCTGAGGAAATGTGGTTCACGATGGTGGATGACGGTCTTATGGTGGGTGAAAAAACAACGCCTATAGTTGATGTTTGTCTTTATGTCCCTCATGGAAAGGGGTCGTTCCCGTCTGTGCTTTGTATGCTTGGTATTCCCGCTGTGGTTGCAAAGGTTCCTAAGATTGTTGTTGTAACTCCTCCGAATGATAAGGGTGAGGTTGATGATGCTATTCTTGCGGCTGCTAAGATAATAGGTATTACCGAGATATATAAAGTAGGCGGTATTCAGGCAGTAGCGGCGGTAGCTTATGGTACAGAGACAATTCCTAAATGTCATAAGATTATAGGTCCTGGTAACAGCTATGCTACAGCGGCAAAGAGAGTGCTTGCCAATCATATTGACGCGGGACTCCCTGCCGGACCATCTGAGATAATTGTGCTTGCGGATGAAAAGGCCGATCCTGAAAAGGTTGCGCTTGACTGGATGATTGAGGCTGAACACGGCCCTGACAGCGCCGCGCTTCTTGTGACACATTCAAGGGAACTGGTGGATAAGGTCATTCCTATTGTAAATAGTCAGCTCGAAAAAATCTCGCAGAAGAGAAAGGAATGGATTGAGACAAACCTCACTACATACGGTGGTGTTATACTTACAGCGTCTCTTGACGAGTCAATTGATTTTGTAAACGATTACGCGCCGGAGCATATGGAGGTCATGACTGAAAAGCCGTTTGACACGCTTCCGAAAATAAAAAATGCGGGTGAAATTCTTCTGGGCGATTATACGCCGGTAACACTTTGTAATTTTGTGCTCGGACCTAACGCGATACTTCCGACAGGCGGCTTTGCGAAAACATATTCGTCAGTGTCGGTTCAGGATTTTCTAAAGCGTTCGTCGGTGGGTTACGCGTCGAAGGACGGTTTTGAGAAGGTAAGGGATTACGCTTATAAATTTGCGACAGTTGAGGGCTTTGATACGCACGGTCTGGCAGTGAAAGAGAGAAAATAATGGAAAATATAAAAGTTACCAGAAAAACAACCGAATCGGAAATGAATGTAACACTGGATTTTTCTCCTTTGAAAAAAAATTATAGAGAGTATATAAAAACTCCTTTGGTGTTTCTTAACCATATGATAGAGCATATTGCGTGGCGCGGAGAAGTAAATATAGAAATTGATATTACACTGGATAAGTTTATGCTTACGCATGTTATATGCGAAGATCTGGGTATCGCGCTTGGTAAAGCGGCAAAGGAATACATTGACCGCACGGACGGCGCGACCGGATTTGGCGACGCTATAGGCATTATTGACGAGGCGAAGGCTCAATCATGTATTAGCTTTGAGTCGAGAGCATATTGTGATATTGATTATCATGGAATTGAGCTGCGCGGGCAGGTGGAAGGAATGGATACGGAGGATCTGGAAACATTTCTTGAGGGATTTGCTCAGGGAGCTGTGTGCACGCTTCATATAGACTTGCTTAAAGGACATAACGGTCATCATATTTGGGAAGCGATTTTCCGTAGTTTGGGAACTGCTTTAAACCGATCGTTTGCGGTGTCTGAAAGCCGGAAAGGCAAAACGTCTGGAGTTGCGGGTAAAATTGAATGGACAATAGAGTAATATAAATTTTAAATAGGGACACTAAAATTAAGTATCCCTATTTATGGATGCAGAGGTTAAAATGAAGCTGGCAAAATTTTTGGATAAATACGATACGATTATTTTTGATATGGACGGTGTTATTACAAGCGAGGATAATTATTGGAATTGCGCGGCTCTTACGGTGTGGGAATATCTGTCATGGAACAGCGGGGAAAAGATCAATGCCGCTGAATGTATGGATAATATGCGGCAGATACGCGCAAATGTTTTTTGTAATGACGAGCTTATAAGCGTTTTAAAGGGTAAGGGCGTAAACTCCAACTGGGATCTGGGTTATGTGACAGTTTTAATAGCCTGGATTTGCGGAGGGAAAAATGCATGGAATAATTTTCAGTCAGTACTTGACTATGCAAAGGGATTGTCTGAAAATATTATTGAGGAATATGACAAACTTGCATTGGTATGCTCTGAAAGCACAGGCTTTGATTATGACTGGCTAAAGCGCAATGAGCTTATGTGGAGGACAATGCGTGATATTTTTCAGCAATGGTTTCTGGGAGATAAGCTTTTTGAGGAGCGTTTTGGATACGTTCCTGTAAATAAGGGGAAAAACGGATTGATTTATAGCGAGGAGCCTATCATAGATAAAAGCCGTCTTATAGATATGCTTCGTCTTTTAAGCCGCAATAAGCGGGTATGTACAGGCACGGGCAGACCGTATATAGAAATGATGCCGCCGCTTACAAACTGGAATATAAAGCAATATTTTTCTGATGACGGATTATGTAATTATGACCATGTGGTGGAAGCGGAAAAGGAGCTTGGTAATAATGCTTTGACAAAGCCGCATCCGTATATGTTTTTAAAGGCGCTGTATGGTACAGATTATGATAATACGCGCATTGTCAGAGGTGATTATGATAAGGAAAAGATTAAAACAACGCTGATTGTGGGTGACGCCGGAGCGGACATTTTAGCCGCGCAGGCTATGGGCGCGGATTTTTGTGCTGTTCTGACCGGTATACAGGGAGAAAAGGCAAGGGATTATTTTGAGAAACTGCGAGCTGAGTATATTTTAAAAAGTGCGGCTGATTTTCTGGAGGATGATTAAATGGAAAAGCATATAACAACACCTTTTACAAAGGAGAAAATAAGATATTTAAAAGCGGGGGACAGTGTGCTTATAACAGGGGTTATATATACGGCTCGTGACGCAGCGCATGAGAGAATGACAATCAATTTTAAA
>CAJTPP010000020.1:36463-36693 GCA_910578235.1 uncultured Clostridia bacterium
TTTCCTATTGATTTAGAGGACAATGTGATCTATTATGCCGGACCGTGTCCGGCTAAACCGGGAGAGGTTATAGGCTCCTGCGGCCCGACTACAGCGGGGCGAATGGACGCGTATACTCCGCTTTTGCTTGATAACGGTCTGGGATGTATGATCGGAAAGGGCGCGCGTGATAGGGAGGTTGTAGATGCCATGAAACGAAATGTTGCGGTATATCTTGGCGCTATAGGCGG
>CAJTPP010000020.1:36809-37886 GCA_910578235.1 uncultured Clostridia bacterium
TTATTGATAGTGAAGGAAATGATCTGTATGAAATAGGACAGGCAAAATATCGGGAGATATAGCTGTGAAAGAGAAATTAAACAGTATAAGGCAGCCGCTATATAATATATCATTTAAGAGAAAAATAATAAATACTCTGTTAATTGTAATCTTTGGAATGATTATGGGTATAGTTTCAAAATTTCTTGATTGTACTCCGTCAAATCATCTGTCGGTATTTCTTGAAAAGCTGGATATAAGTAATTTCCTTGGAAGAGTAGCTATATGGTATCTTATAGCGCTCATTCTGTCAATATACAGTAAAACTCCTGTAAGAGCGGCTGTAAATGTGTTTGTGTTTTTTGCCGGAATGCTTACGGGATATTATGCGTATACAAAAATATTCGCAGGATTTTATCCTGACAGGTCTTATCTGATGATGTGGGTCGGGTTGACCATAGTGTCTCCTATACTTGCTTTTGTATGCTGGTACGCAAAAGGGAAAGGTATAGTTTCTCTTATAATCTCAGCGTTTATAGCGGCGGCGTTGTTTTTGCAGGCGTTTTTTTTCGGCCTTACGTATTTTGATGTGGCGTATCAGGGACTTGAAGTAATTGTGTGGATAGTGTGTCTGGCGGTGCTTTATAAATCTCCGATACAGTTTGCGGTTTTGGTGTGTTTATCACTTCTTTTCGCGGTTTTATTAAGACTGATATTTCCGTTTGGATTTTTTATATAGAAAGTATGTGTGCGGAGCTTGTCAAATATGACAGGCTTTTTTATTTGAGTCATACATTATTAATATTACACGGTAATTTAATTTTCATAACGGAGCATAATAACTGTATAAGTATTATGTTTAGAGATATGGAGGGTAAGATGAAAAAATCAGTATGGAGAGATAGTACAGAAATGCCGCGGTTCGATAAATTAAGTGGAGATAGGAAAACAGGAGTTTTGATTATAGGCGCTGGACTGTGCGGTTTGTTGTGCGCTCATTTTTTAAAACAGGAGGGAATAGATTATATTCTGGTTGAAGGCAGGCGAATAGCCGGGGGTATTACCCAAAATACAACAGCAAAAATAACATTTTTGCAT
>CAJTPP010000021.1:0-229 GCA_910578235.1 uncultured Clostridia bacterium
CAAATCTTAACAATATATGATATTATATATTTTAGAATATTTTCTATAAAAATTTTAATATGGTAATTTAATTATGTTTAACAGTAAAGGAGTTTTTTAATAATGGATAGTGACAGTATAGGGCAGATAATACTTATAGCCTTGCTTATTATGACATCCGCATATTTTTCCGCATCGGAAACAGCATTCTTTTCTATGAATAAAATACGTATTAAAAATATGGCGGCAG
>CAJTPP010000021.1:239-9410 GCA_910578235.1 uncultured Clostridia bacterium
AATAAACGCGCGAATTTGGTTTTAAATCTTTCAGAAAATTATGACAAGCTTTTGTCCTCATTATTAATAGGAAATAATATTGTTAATATTGCCAGCTCATCTATCGCGACAATTTTATTTGTAAACTGGCTTGGAAATTCAGGTGTTTCTGTTTCTACAGCTGTTATGACTGTTCTTGTACTGATTTTTGGAGAAATAACACCAAAAAGTCTTGCAAAAAATATGCCGGAACGCTTCGCTATGTTTTCAGCGCCTATATTAAAAATAATTAACATTATTTTATCTCCGTTGAATTTTATATTTTCTCTTTGGCAAAAACTTGTATATATGATAGTAAAACCTCCTCAGGACAGGGGTATAACTGAGGAAGAGCTTTTGACAATGGTTGAGGAAGCTCAAAACGACGGTGAAATTGATCTGCATGAAAGCGAGTTAATACGAAACGCGATAGAATTTAACGATATAGAAGTCTCAGATATACATACAAACCGCGTTGACGTAATCGCTGTTGAAGTAAACACAAAAATTGACGAAATAAAAAAAATATTTTGCGATCACGGATATTCAAGACTTCCTGTCTACAAGGAAACAATTGATAATATAATAGGAATACTAAATCAAAAGGACTTCAATAACAGAACTAATGATAATATTTCAATAGAAAAACTAATGAATAACCCCGTGTTTGTCGTGCCGTCAATGAAAATTTCACAGCTTTTAAATTTACTTCAAAAGAAAAAATCCCATATGGCAGTTATTATTGACGAATACGGCGGAACTGTGGGAATTGTAACCCTTGAAGATATTTTAGAGGAACTTGTCGGAGAAATCTGGGATGAGCATGATGAGATTATCGAAAATATTCAAAAAATCAGCGATAATAAATATAAGGTATTATGTAATTCAGATCTGGATGACTTATTTGAAAAACTTAATATAAAAAATGACATTGATATTCCTACTGTAGGAGGATGGGTAATTGAAACATTTGAAAGAATACCTGAAATCGGAGAATGCTTCGATTATAAAAATCTTCATATAACAGTATCCAAACGCGACGACAGACATATTCTTGAAATTACTGTTGAAGTTATGGAAATACAGGAACATGACAATCAAAATTTATAATTACAGCTTAATAATATTATATTAAAAAGGAAGTTATTTTTAACTTCCTTTTTAATATATATCATCAGCAATATTTATAATTCTGTTTCCATGAGCTTCGGCAAGACGAATTGTCTGTCCCGTACCCGTTTTTGACAGTATACAAAACGCGATACAAAAAAATGAATCCTCTACCATTTTCATATTACGCATTTTCATACAGTTATCCGTATATTCCTTATCCGTTATATACACTATTTCATCAGCATTTGACATCATCATACGATAACGGTATTTTTGATATGATGTCCATTTTTTACTTTGTCCGTAACAGGGAACATATATAATAAGCTTTATATGAGGATATTTTTTTTTCATTTCACACACAATCTCAGCGGATATAATATCAAATCCAAGCGCTCCGCCTGAAATAAAATTATTCACATCATAATCTATAATAAGCTTTTCTATATTTTCCGTAAGCTTTATCTTTATTTCATCAAGTATACTATCAGCTATTTTTCTGTGTCCAGTAAAAAAACATGTTCTAAGCTTTTCCAAAATACCACCTCACTGTCAGTATATCACAAATATACAAAAATTGCAAAATATATGACAATGATATTTTCTTAGGCTATTCTATAAAAAAATATATTGATGATGCCGCCGTGAAAAAAGCCATTATAAACAAACCAACAGCGCCGGTTATGTTTTTATTTTTTATCGTATATATACCGTAGCTTATAACCCTTATTGTACAAATAACAATTATACTTAAAAAAACTATCTTCTCAAACATTTTATTCCTTCCTATGCTTCAATTAGCTCTCTCTTACAACAAGACCTGTTCTTCTTATACTAAAGTTAGCTTTAACATTTACTTCATATTCATCAAAATTTACATTATTTTTAAATTCTTCATATTCTTTATTTGTAAGAAATTTAATTTTACTTCTATCTTTTAATCGGAAAATATCTGCATCATATTTATCAAGAAAATACATCATAAACTTTTTGCAGTCTTCTTCAATATACTTCTGAGAATTATTTTCAAAATTAGTAATATCTTTCTCTATATTATAATCTGACGGTAAAGAATACACATCACCATCCATAAATAATTCTATATTTATTATCTTATTCTCTATATCTATGTCGTACTTTGGACGTTTCTCCTGAATACATTTTAACGTAACAGGACTATCAGGGGTTTCTTCATTATAAAATGTCAAAAAACTACTTTTATAGTCACCTATCAATAATTTAAACATTTCAGTTTCTATAGAACCAAACATTCCAACCATTTTATCGCCTTCAAAAATAGCGCTCCCCATTGCCTCGCTTTTATTACTTGCGGCAACAGCCGACTCTCCGTCAATATAGCTTTTCATTTTATATTCAAAACCACTGTTATTTATAGGAGCATCATCGTGCTTAGTATTTTCCTCAGGCTCACTGCCGCTTCCTGAAGATCCGCCGCTTCCCTGAGATTGTCCGCCGCTTTCCTGTTCTTCCTCCGAGCCTCCGCCTTCTTCGCCTCCTGAATTACCTTCCTCACTACTGCCGCTTCCTGAAGAGCCTCCGCTTCCCTGAGATTGTCCGCCGCCTTTCTCATCACTGCCTATTACACCCGCAACAGGCAAAGTAGTATCAAAATCTTTAGTTTCTATGCCAAAGAAAAAGTTTTTAGCTACACCCTCGGGTATTCCCATAAGATTATTCTTATTAAAAATCATCTGGTAATATTTTACAGGATTTATTTCCATAGCAGGATTTATTGATGTAAGATATTCACTTGCGCCATCGGTAGCCACTGCAAGATATATATCGGGGCGTATTTCATCACTTCTTATAAAGGTTTCTGTTATATCCTTCAAACCTTCTTTTGCAATTTCCTCAGAAAAAATTATTAGCTTCGCATGAGCAAGAGAAAAATTCTTACTTATTATATTATTGGCAATTCCTACAGCTGAATATATATTCGGAGCTTCCACAACTATATTTTCAACTATCTTACTGCCTGATTTTCCGCCTTCTTCGGATGCGCCTCCGCTTATTTGTGTAGGATTTGCATATTGAAGCGTAATTTTATAATCATCATTTTCTCCGCTGTCTATTCCGAGCGCGACTATATAGGCAATTTCATTCGGTTCTTTACCGCCGCAGCCTGTCAGACTGAAAGAAAATACAATTATTATCAATATATATATTACCGCTTTAAACCTCTTCACTTTTTTGCTCCTTTCCGCTTTCTTTTAACTTTCCGTAATATTTACGCGAAACAAATCCGAAAATTATCGGAAGTAAAAACGCTAAAGGATACACAATAATATTTTCTAATTTTTCCGCTGTTACAGCAGTCACTATCGAACTTGGTATAAGAGCTATGACTCCGTTTATCACTACAATAGGAAATATTAATGGTCTGTAATATCTTAGTCCAAATGTAAGCTGCCATACATAGCATAACGCGTAAACATATATCGCTGAATACAAAAGTACAAGAATTGACCATATAAATTGAAATAATGCTTCAAATCTGCTGAAAAAACTTGTTATATGAACCACCTTTGCAAGTTGATATACCGGAATTAAAAATTCCTTTGAAGCAGGGTACGGATACACAAGACAATATGCTAATAAAATTATAACAGAAATTACAGAACTTACGAACAATGATTTTTTTCCGCTTTTTTTCGCTTCTCCGTTATTTTCACAGTGAGACAGAAATACATTCAGCAATATTAAATCCGAAAACAATGAAATTCCGTTAAAACCATTAACAAATAAATTCTTATATCCTTCACCAAATATAGGAAAAATATTTTCAAATTTATAATACGGAATAAGCAGCAGCAAAAATCCTATAAATACAACTCCTGCAACAGGCATAAATATATAATTAATTTTTGCCAATGACTCTATCCCTATATATGCACCTGCCGACATTGCGATCAATAACGCCACAAGTATTAACTCAACCCGAAAATCCTGAAGCAAAACTATTTTTACCGTTTCAGGAAATATTCGTATTATCGTGGCAAAATTTATCATCAATACAGCAAACACCATAATACCTACTATAATTTTTAAAGCCTTTCCACCAAACATCTGGGCAAGCTCTATAATATTTTTTTTGCCTCTATAAATTGAATAAGTTGTAAAAAATATTATGAAAACAATTACAGAATTATATATCGCCTGTATCCATGCGCTGTTGCCGCTGTTTATTATCATAGTCCGCGGAAACGTCAGAAGCATTTTTGTACATATTACATTTATAAGCAATGATGTAATTTCTTTTCTTTGCAGCATAGTAATATCCATAGCCTTTCTGCCCACAAATAGGAATTAAGCATTTTTATTCCTTACCGCGGGCAGATAAGGAGCTTTTTGGATTAATTATTTTATGTTTCACGTGAAACATTTTTTAATTATCTTCTTTTTATTTTCCAGTTACGACTTATATCGGGTTCCTCATATTCTTTCTTAGTATTAAGAAAATCAGGTCTTTTTTCTCTCTGCCATATCGGATTAACAAATATCGCATTTGCCATACTCTTATTTTTAACTCTTGGTATCGGTTCAAGAAACGATACGCCAAAGCTTTTTTCAGAAGCTATTATAAGTCCGTAAATAAATGTCCCTATTGCAATTCCGTAAAAACCCATTGAAGCAGCAAGTACAATAAATGTAAGTCTTAAAATACGAAAACTCCAGCTTAATGAATAATCCGCGGTAGCAAAAGAACCTATACCTGTTATAGCTATAATAATAATCATAATAGGACTAACTATTTTTGCGCTTACTGCCGCTTGTCCCAGAATAAGACCACCCACAATTCCAAGCGTAGAACCGATAGGACCGGGCATTCTAAGTCCTGCTTCTCGTATCATCTCAAAGGATAAATCCATAAGAAGCAGCTCTACTATACTCGGAAATGGAACATTTTCCCTTGACGCGCTTATTGAATATAATAGATAAGTAGGAATAATTTCCTGATGAAAAAGCGTTATAGCAAGATACAGCGCGGGAAGCAGCATAGAAAATATAATTGCAAACATTCTTACTATTCTTGCCATATTAGCATAAGGTACACGCAAATAATCATCCGATACAGCGTGAGTAAGCTCAAAAAAGTTAGTCGGCATTATAAGAACATGAGGACTTCCGTTTAATATAAGAGCCACGCGTCCCTCCGTCAATGATCTTGCAACCCTGTCCGGACGCTCTGTTTCAAGAAAATGTGTTGTAAATGAAAACGGTTCCTCCTCCATCATCATTGAAACTTCTTCAATAGATATAACATAATCCATATCTATTCCGTTAATTCTTTTCCGCACCTCATTTACAAGCTCGGGATTAGCTATATCTGATATATATAGCATGACTCCGCGCGTTTTACTTACTTTACCTATTTTAACGCCTTCCGCAATTAATTTTTCAGTTTTTATAATCTTTCTTACAAGCGCGGTATTATTACGAAGCATTTCCGCAAACGCTTCCTGAGGACCATAAATTGACTGCTCATTTTCTGGCTTATCAATACTCCTATGTCCCCAGTCACGAACATCAAGTATAAAGCCCTTTGAAAATCCGTCTACAAATACAGCGCAGGAACCAAAATTAATTTCTTCAAAGATATTATCCATATTTTCGGTTGCCATCGCCTGCGAGTGAGCAATAAATTTTTCTATTATTTCTTCCTCATATTTATATATTTCATCATCTGAGAAATATGGAATTTCCAGCATTGTTTTTATAACAGCCAAATCTACCATATCAGTGCTTACCATTCCGTCGATAAGAACGACAAATGCCTTGCGTCCTTCTTTCATCGTTATTTCTCTTATAACAATGTCATTGTTAATCGGATAAGTAAAACGTTTTTTTACATACGCAAGATTTTCCTCTATATTTAGAAAAACCTTATCATTTTCTGTTGTTTCAATATTTTCTCTGCGTATATCATATTCGGTATTACTATTTTGTTCTTTTAAATAAAATTGATTTTCTTCCGCTTTAGGAGTAAAAAACAGACAATCTCTTATTCTTTTTATAACACTCATATATTCCTCCAAAAATAAACTATTTGTTCCATATTAATTTAGTTATATCTATTATTGTAAAAATATAAAAAATTATACATTGTTTCACGTGAAACAAACAAAAAGATTACATTATTGTTAAATTTTAAAAATGTTTCATGTGAAACATTTACAAATGAAACTTTTATGGTATAATTAATATGTTAACATTTTTAATTTTGGAGAATACCATGACAAAAATAATAGCAATAACAAATCAAAAGGGAGGGGTAGGAAAAACAACTACCTCTGTAAATCTTTCCTCATGTCTTGCCTATGAAAATAAAAAAACGCTTCTTATAGACTGCGATCCGCAGGGTAATTCAACAAGCGGTCTTGGAATTGAAAAAGAAGATTATTCCTTATCAATTTATGACTGTCTTGTTGACAGCTCAAAAGCAAGAGACGCCATAATCAAAACAAAATATAATAATCTTTATATTCTTCCGTCATCATCTGATTTAAGCGCAGCGGAAATAGAGCTTGCATATGAGGACAAACGCGAGTTTTTTCTGAAAAAATCAATAGACACATTTAAAAATGATTTTGATTTTATAATAATTGACTCGCCTCCGGCGCTTGGAATGATCACAATTAATATAATGACAGCGGCAAACTCCGTATTAATTCCAATTCAGTGTGAATATTATGCGCTTGAGGGACTAAGCCAGCTTATCACCACAATAAAAACAATAAAAAAGAAGCTTAATCCCGATATTGAAATAGAAGGAGTTCTCGGAACAATGTATGACGGACGAACAAATCTTTCAATACAAGTGCTTGACGAGGTAAAAAAATATTTTCCTGATAAAGTATATAAAACAATTATTCCAAGAAATGTACGTCTAAGCGAATCACCTTCTTTCGGCGAGCCTATCATAAATTATGACAGAACATCAAAAGGCGCTGACGCGTATATGGCGCTTGCCAAAGAAGTAATAAAAAATAACATATAATAAGGAGTGAGTATATGCCTAAAAAAGGACTCGGTAAAGGACTCGGCTCACTTTTCAGCGAAACCGACATTAAAGAAGTAATTTCTGAGCCTTCGTCAATTAAAGAAGGCGATATTACAAATATAAAAATGTCACTAATTGAGCCGAACAAAAAACAGCCCCGCCGTCATTTTGATGACGAAAAAATAACAGCTCTTTCAGTATCAATAAAAGAACATGGTCTGATACAGCCAATTATAATAACTCCGTCGGAAAATAATATGTATAAAATAGTCGCGGGTGAAAGACGGTGGAGAGCGGCTAAGAAAGCTAAACTAAAAGAAATTCCCGCTGTTATAAGATCATATAACGATGAACAGGTCGCTGAAATAGCTTTAATTGAAAATTTACAGCGTGAAAATCTTAATCCTATAGAAGAAGCTATCGGATATAATCTTCTCATAGAGGATTTTAATTTAACGCAGGAACTTATAAGCCAGAGAGTAGGAAAAAGCCGCAGCGCTGTAGCAAATTCACTGAGACTTCTTTCTCTTAATGACAATATACAAAAAATGCTTATTAACGGGAACCTCACAAGCGGACACGCGAGAGCTATACTTTCTCTTGATAATGAAGAACTCCGCGAAGCTCTGGCAAAACGTATTATTGATGATAACTTAAATGTACGTCAGGCGGAAGCTCTGGCAAGACAGCTTCAAAAAAAAGTTCCCGAAAAAAACAGCAAGAAAAAAACAGCTTATGATATTGAAATTGAAAATCTTCAAAATAAAATATCATCCGCAATGGGTACAAAAGTTAAAATAAATCATACTCCTAAAAAGGGTAAAATAGAAATTGAATATTACGGAAATAACGATCTTGAACGTATTCTTGAATTTTTTAATATTTAAAGGAGATAAAACATGGACAACAATACTCTATTATTTATAGCTCTTGCTATAATGATGATTTTAATAATAATATGCTTTATTATAACCGCTGTAAACTCATCCAAAATAAGCACAATAATGGATTATTCTGACGACGGTGATATAATAAGCGCTTTAAAGGATTATTATGATAAAGTAGACGATTTATCAAAAACAATAAACAATACATCAGACGCCGTTTTACTTTCCAGACTTGCCAATTGTGAAAATGACTCCAATATTTCACTAAAAAAGGTAGGTATTGTAAATTATGACGCATTTGATGACGTAAAAGGAAAACTCAGCTTTTCTCTCGCGCTTCTTAACAATAACAATGACGGTTTTATTCTTACATCGCTTTACGGCCATAACTCGTGCAACACCTATATGCGTGAAATAGTCGGAGGAGAAACGGCGGTTAAACTTCTTGACGAAGAAAAAGCAGCTCTTGAAGAAGCAAAAAATAAACTAAAGAAGGCTGATAATAATGACTAATAAAAACGATAATAAATCAATGTTCATATATGCGGCGTTAATATTTTTTGTCGCTGTCATTCTGATAATACTCTCTTTTTTCGGTCAGACACATCTTGAAAAAAGTATACCAAAAGCAGAGGATAATACAGAACAGACACAGGGTATTACAGAACGCGCGGCGGTATTAAGCGAAGAAAATAAAAATCTTATGGAAGAAAATAAACAGCTTAAAGAAAAAAACAAAGATCTTGAACAAAAACAAACTACAAATGATTTATTGCTAAGCGCAAACGGTTATTTTATTGCCGGCAATAATGAAAAAGCATTTGAAATGCTGAATGCGGTTGATTATAATGTACTTACAAGCGATCAGCAAATTATTTATAATAACATAAAAAACAATTTACAATAGAAAGGATAAAATAAAATGTTAGACATTAAAATTTTGAGACAAGAACCCGAACGTATAAATGAAGCCCTAAAAAAACGAAACAACAGTCTTGATATAGAACCTGCTATAGAACTTGACAAACAAAGACGCTCAATTCTTACTGAAGTTGAACAGAAAAAAGCAAAACAAAATGAAATCAGTAAAAAAATACCTCAAATGAAAAAAGCGGGCGAAAACACAGATCA
>CAJTPP010000021.1:9426-21687 GCA_910578235.1 uncultured Clostridia bacterium
GATTTTCGCTGAAATGAAAGAATTAAGTAATGAAATAAAATCAGACGATGAAAAAGTAAGAGTAATTGATGACGAACTCTTGAATTTCATGCTTAAAATACCAAATATTCCAAATGCCGAAGTTCCTGTCGGAGCGGATGATAGTGAAAATGTTGAAATAAGAAAATTCAATGAACCGAGAAAATTTGATTTTGATCCTAAAGCTCATTGGGATATAGGTACAGATCTTGATATTCTTGATTTTGAGCGCGGCACAAAAATCGCAGGCACGCGTTTTACTGTATATAAAGGTCTCGGCGCAAGACTCGAAAGAGCGGTAATTCAGTTTTTTTTGAACACCCATACAGACGAGTCAGGCTACAAAGAAATTCTTCCGCCATATATGGTAAACAGAGCTTCAATGACAGGCACAGGCCAGCTTCCGAAATTTGAGGAGGACGCGTTCAAGGTTACAAATAACGGTTTCTTTCTCATTCCTACAGCAGAGGTTCCTGTAACAAATCTTCACAGAGATGAAATTCTTGACGGAGCGCAGCTTCCTATTAAATACTGCGCATACTCAGCATGCTTCAGAGCGGAAGCGGGAAGCGCCGGACGCGATACGCGCGGTCTTATAAGACAGCATCAGTTTAACAAAGTTGAACTTGTTAAATTTGTTAAGCCTGAAAATAGTTATGACGAACTTGAAAAGCTCACTAATGACGCTGAAAAGCTTCTTCAAAAACTCGGTATAGCATACAGAGTCGTGTGTCTCTCAACAGGCGATTTAGGCTTTTCATCAGCAAAAACATATGATATAGAAGTATGGATGCCAAGCTATAACAGATATGTTGAAATCTCATCATGTTCAAATTTTGAAGATTATCAGGCAAGACGCGCAAATATCAAATATAAGGAAAATCCAAAAGACAAAGCTCAGTTTGTTCATACTCTTAACGGAAGTGGTCTCGCTGTAGGAAGAACCGTGGCGGCTATACTTGAAAACTTCCAGAATGAGGACGGCAGCGTTACCATTCCAGATGTTCTCATTCCTTATATGGGCACAGATAAAATCACAAAATAAAATTCTGTTATCTGTATAATAAAAATCAGCTATGCTATTAATTTTGCATAGCTGATTTTAAAAACTTTTTTATATTTTTAACAAATATTTTGTGTCTTTTAAAACATCTTATACAATATATTGTTGTGATTTTATGTAAACTAAATTATGGATAAATTTTACTTATCAACAAGTAAAATTTATAGTTTATCCACTCAAAAACTGCTTTAAAAAGCGGTTTTAAAAAGATTTATCCACGTTATCCACATACTTATCCACACTTTTTATTGTATAAACCAAGTTTTAAAAATGGCTTATCTATGCGGTTTTTTCTGGTTTACACATTGATATTACATATTTTTACCAGTTTAAACAGTATTTTTGTGAAAAAAATGTGGATAAATAATATTTATAAAAATAAAAACCTATTTTTAAGTCATTTTTTAGGTTAAAACGGCGGTAATAAATTTATCCACACTGTGTGCATAAATACAGGGATAACAGTAAAAACTAAATTTTATGTATTTTTGGAGGAATACGCGTGCTTACACCTCGTTTAGAATGTATTGTCAGACATACAAAAGGAAAAATAATAGCGGATATCGGAACCGATCACGCATACATACCTATATATCTTATAGAAAATAATCTCTGCGATTATGTAATAGCGGGAGATATCCGAACAGGTCCGGCTGAAATCGCTAAAACAAATGTAAAAAATCATAATCTTTCTGATAAAATTGAAGTGAGACTCGGCAGTGGTCTTTCTGTTTTAAATGAAAATGAAGCTGATACTATTATAATAGCCGGTATGGGCGGACAACTTATAACTGAAATTATTGAAGCAGATTTGAAAATCGCTCATAAATGTAGACTTGTTCTTCAACCTATGAACGCTCAATATGAGCTGAGAAAATATCTTTCTGATAACGGTTTTAAAATTACAGACGAGGATATTGCAGTCGAAGATTTTAAGGTTTATAATATCATAAACGCCAAAAAAGGACACGAAACAAATTTAAAAGATGATATTGAATATCACCTTCCAAAATATCTTAAAACAAATAAATATTACAAAAAACTTTATGAAAAAAAATATCGTGAATTTACTAAAGTTATAAACGGTCTTGAAAATTCAAATGATATTGATTATAAAAAACTTAATCTATATAAAAACTGGCTGAAGGAGCTTAAAAATTATGAAAGCTAATAATATAATTGAACTTATTGAAAACTTTTGTCCGAAACGGCTCGCATATCCATGGGATAATGTAGGACTTTTATGCGGTGACAGTAAAAAGGAAGTAAAAAAAGTTTTTTTAACTCTTGATACAAATATTACAACGGTCAGAGAAGCAATTTCAAAAGACGCTGATATGATAATTTCACATCATCCTATACTTTTTGAAAAAATAAATCGTATTGATTATAAAACCTCCGAGGGTCAGATGTTAAAGCTTTTAATTGAAAACAATATACCTCTCTTTGCGGCTCATACCAATATGGATACCGCAAAAGGAGGCATTAATGACCGTCTCGCTCAAATGTTTAATCTGACTGATATAAAAATACTTGACCAGCATACTGAAGATGAGATAGCTGGACTGGGACGATATGGAAACTTAAAAAATCCCGTAAAATTTATTGACCTTGCCAATGAGTGTAAAAAAATACTTAATACTCCGATACGCGCCGCAGGTGATTTTAATAAAACTATAAAAACAGCCGCAGTCGCTTCGGGAAGCTGCAGCGAAGTCATTCCTCTTGCCAAAGAAAAAGGGGCGGACGCTGTAATAACAGGCGATATGAAATATCACAATACAATTGATATGACAGAGCTTGACATATGCGTTATAGACGCCGGACATTACCCGACAGAAATATGCGTAATGGATATTTTTGAGGATATTTTAAAGAACACCGGTTTAGAAATTATAAAATCAAAAAATAAAGATATTTTTCATTTTATTTGACATAATCATAATTATATTGTAAAATATCAAAAGAGTAAGTCAGACAATCGCGCCGCATCCGCGGTGAGGAAAGTCCGTGCTTCGCAGAGCAGGGTGCCGGCTAACGGCCGGTGAAGGCGACTTCAAGGATAGTGCAACAGAAAATAAATGCCTTTTCCTTTTACGGAAAGAGGCGATTGTGGAAATGTGCGGTAAGAGCGCACAGGGAAGATGGCGACTGAATTCCCGTGTAAACCCCACCCGAAGCAACTTTGGGAATATTAAGCTTGCTCGGCGTTTTCCCTTGAAAGGCTGGAGCGTACAGGTAACTGTGCGTCGAGATAGATGATTGTCCAATACTGAACACGGCTTACAGACTTGCTCATATAAAAAACTGCTATAAAAATATAGTAGTTTTTTTATTTACATTAAATACATTATATGATATAATAAATTTGCGACATAAGTGAATATAGACTATTTATAATTTACGTGCGGTTTTTTATTATTCAGATAAAAACGCATACTCTTTTTCACGTACATTTATTATGAGTAGTGAAATCACTTGTATCGCAGCAATATAGTGTTTTTTATGCGGCAGCACTCAATACTTTGTATTGCAAGTGCCGCATTTTTTATATTACCATTCCTCCGTCAACATTAAGCACCTGTCCCGTAATAAACGAAGCGTCGTCAGAAGCAAGAAATAAAGCTGTCTTTGAAATTTCATCAGGCCTGCCTGTTCTTCCGAGAGGTGTCTCGTCACAAAGTGCTTTAATATCTTCATTATTTAAATGACTGTTCATTTCTGTTTCAATAACTCCCGGAGCAATACAATTCACACATATTCCCGATGGAGCAAGCTCTTTAGCAAGAGCTTTAGTAAAACCTATAACAGCCGCCTTTGAAGCGCTGTAATGAACCTCGCAGCTTCCGCCGGTAACTCCCCACATTGATGAAATATTAATAATCCTTCCTCTTTTTTCTGAAATCATATCCTTTACAAAAGCTTTAGTAACTAAAAACATTCCCTTTATATTTGTGTCAAACATTCTGTCCCAGTCATTTTCAGTAATATCAGTAAAAAGTTTTATCTGAGAAATTCCCGCATTATTTATTATTATATCTATTTTCCCGTAATTTTTGTGAATATAATCAGCCATTGCGTATACCTGAGAAGCGTCAGATATATCAGCCCTTATAATAACAGCATTTGTTTCATTACTTATTTCTTCAGCCTCATCATGGCTTTTATCATAATTAAGAAATACCCTATATCCCGCCTTTGAAAATTCATATACGCACGCTTTTCCTATTCCTCTGCTTCCGCCGGTTATTAAAACATTTTTCATAATTAATCCTCTTTTTTTATTTAAATTGCTTTCTATAAAATAATTATACATAATTTATAAAAAAATCTCAATATTTTTCTTGATTAATTTGCGTAAATTTGATAATATAGAAGATAGACTTAAAAATATAACTATGCGTTTGTTTTTTACATAATATGTCAAAAATATTATTAAAAGGAGGATATTTATAAATATGGATATAACTGAAATCTGGAACAATACCCTTGAAAATGTAAAAAACAATATTTCTTCTCCTGTGGGTTATAACGTACATATTAAAGTATCGAAGCCTGTTTCTTTAATAAATTCTATTTTTACAATTTCAGTACCCACATCTATTAATAAAAACATAATAGAATACAGATATAAAAATTCTATTGAATCCTCCCTTGAAAAAATTACAGGAACTAAAATGTCTCTTGATATAATCGTAGGAGATATCCCTAAGCCCCGGGCGGAAGAAAAAACAACAATTTCAAATGAACCAAACAACAGCGGAGTAAATCCAAAATATACATTTGACAACTTCGTAATAGGTCCTTCAAACGAGTTTGCAAGCGCGGCGGCAAAAAAAGCGGCCGAGTCCCCCGGACAAATATATAATCCTCTCTTTATCTACGGAAACAGCGGACTGGGAAAAACACACCTTATGCAAGCTATAGGAAATAAAATAAAAGAACAATACTCGCAGGTAAATATACTTTATGTTTCAGGCGAGCGTTTTACAAATGAATTTATAACGGCCGTAAGGGAAAACACAACTGAAAAATTCAGAAAAAAATACAGGGCTCCCGATGTTCTGCTTGTGGACGACGTTCAGTTTATGGAACATAAAGAAGCCACACAGGAGGAATTTTTCCATACCTTTAACGAGCTTTTTAATTATAACAAACAAATAGTACTTACAAGCGACCGTAAACCAAGCGATCTGACTACTCTCACAGACAGACTCCGCACAAGATTTGGTCAGGGACTTACAATTGATATTTCCGTTCCAAATTATGAAACGAGAATAGCTATTCTTCAAAAAAAGGCTCAGGCTCATAATGTTAATATAAACAACGGTATTTTTGAATATATAGCCGATAATATACGTTCCAGTATACGAGAGCTTGAAGGCGCTCTTTTAAATGTAATTTCAATGTCCGAAATAAAAGAATGTGAAATTACAATGGATTTTGTAAAGAAAACTCTGGAACCTGTTATCGCGGGAGATGACGCAATAAAAATAACTCCTAAAAAAATCATTCAAAAAGTCTCGGTATATTATAATATTTCAGAAAACGAGCTTACAGGAAAAATCAAAACAAAAGAAATTGCGGTGCCGAGGCAGGTAGCAATGTATCTTTGCCGAAAACTTCTGTCTATGAACGATACATCTATCGGAAAAGAATTTTCAAAGGACAGAACAACAGCAAGATCCAATATTGAAAAAATTGAAGCTAAAATAAATACAGATGATAAGCTTAATGCCGACATTAATTATATTGTAAAAGATATCGAGTCAATGTAGTGGATAAGTACAGGTATAAGACGGTGGACAGGCTGTGGATAAAAAACAGGTAAATATATGTAAAATCCAGAGAGTGGATTAAATTGATTTATCCACTGAAAAATACCTGTCTGAATGTTGATAAAATTTGGCTTAAATACTTAATTTATCCTTATTTTCACACTATCCACTCAGCTTATTACTATTATTATTATAATTAATTATATTATATATAAATATATAAAGGAGAAATTGAAAATGAAATTAACATGCAGTAAACCACAGCTTGTGGATATTATTAATACTGTTCAGAGAGCTATCGCTCCCAAAACAGCTCTTCCCATTCTTGAATGTATAAAAATAGACGCGAACGGTGACGGAAATGTTGTTTTTACAGGTAACAATATTGATATATGTATTGAATATAATACAGAATGTAATGTTACAGAGGGAGGCACTATAGCTCTTGCTTCTAAAATGTTTGGTGAAATAGTACGCCGTCTTCCTGAGGGAGATGTTACTATAAGCGTTAATCCTTCAAATTTTGTAACTAAAATAAAATGTGGTTCCAGTGAATTTAATATTCAGGGAATATCTCCGAATGAATTTCCTTCCGCTCCTATTCTTGATGAAAAATTCAGATTTACTCTTACTCAGAATATTCTGAAAAAACTTATAAGAAAAACTATAGCGTTTGTTTCGCAGAATGAGGGCAAAAAGCCAGTTCTTACAGGCGCTCTGTTTGAAATAAAAAATAATTGTCTTAATGTTGTAGCATCAGACGGACATAGACTTGCTGTCGTAAAGGAAGAAATAAAGGAAAATATCAGCAGTACTAAATTTATTGTTCCGGGAATGACGCTTCGTGAAATGCTTAAAATTCTCAGAGACGAGGAGGAAAAAGTTGATATAATAGTTTCGGACAGAATAGTTTTGTTTGATTTTGGTTATTATCAGCTGTATTCCAGACTTCTTGACGGTGAATTTTTGAAATATGATGCTATTATATCAGCTGTAAATACAATAAATGTTGTCGCCGAGAAGAGATATATTATAGATTCTCTTGAAAGGGCGCAACTGCTTATCAATGACGATATTTCAGCTAAGTCTGAAAATAAGGTTCCTGTGCGTTTTAATATAGCGTATGATAAAATTGATGTGTCATGTATAACAGGTAAGGGTCAGGTTAATGATACCGTGAATGTTGATCTTGACGGAGGAGAACTGCTTATAGGCTTTAACTGCAGGTTTTTGCTTGACGCTCTTTCGGCGTGTGATGAAGATAAGGTTAAAATGGAATTTTCCGCTCCTACAAGCGGCTGTTTTATAAGAAGCGTAAGCGGTGACGACTCTTATATATATATGATACTGCCGGTAAGACTTTATAATTAATAAGGATTTGATATTATGAAAATAAAAACCTTAAATAATTATTATAATGATGAAAATACTTATATTGTTTATGATGAGATTACAAAGAACGGAGTTGTTATAGATCCGGGATATAAGTGTGAGGGAATATTAAAAACCGCGTCTGATGATGAAATTAATATAAAATATATTCTTATTACGCATTGTCACTATGATCACATTTCTGATCTTGAGTCTTTAAGAGAAAAGACAAAGGCTCTGCTTGTAAGCGGTAAAAACGCTGTGGTTAATATCGGAAAGCCTGAAATTAATCATTCTGTTTTTGGACTTGGTTATGAGCTTAGGGCAAAGAAGAGCGAAATAATATTAAATGATAATGAAAGTCTGACAGTTGACGGTCTTAATATAAAATGCATTTATACTCCCGGTCATACTGACTGCGGTGTATGCTATATTTTTAATGATAAAAATATATTTACGGGAGACACGCTGTTTTTAAGAAGCATAGGAAGATATGATCTTCCCACCGGAAACGGAGACGAGCTTGTAAATTCCATTAAAACAAGATTGTATACTCTTGATGATGAAACAATGGTTTTTCCGGGACATGGCGGACAGACTTCAATAGGTTATGAAAAAAAATTCAATATGTATGTAAAGGGTTAAAAAATGGTAATTGTCCAGAATGGTTATGAATGTGATTATGAAATGAAGCTTTTTTATAAGCTTTTTTTCAATATAGAAGAAGATATTCATGTATATTCAAATTTTGAATATAGGGACAAACTTATTAATGTGTACACAGAAATAATCTATAAGGACGATATATATACTGACGATTATTATTATAGTTTTGATACGGAAAATCAAAAAAAGCAGTTTATAAAAAAAATATTTACAGCTTCATGTACTAAATCATTTTGTCACGCGGCAAAGAAAATAAAAAATATAAATCTTCCATGGGGAGTAATGTGCGGAATACGTCCCGCAAAAATAGTACGCGAACTTATGGACGAAGGATATAATGATAAGGATGTTGTGGAGATACTTAAAGATATTTATGAGGTGTCTGATGAGAAGATAAGACTTGCTCACACTGTCGCCAAAAATGAAAAGATATTGCTTGATAAAATAGGAGAAAAAAGCGTAAGTGTTTATATAGGCATCCCTTTTTGTCCTACCCGCTGTCTGTATTGCTCGTTTGTATCAACAGATATAAGAGTAAGCGGTAAATATATGGACGGGTTTGTTCAAAAGTTATTGATTGAAATTGAGAAAACTGCTGATGTGATAAGTAGAATGGGCGCTTATGTTGAAAATATTTATATAGGCGGAGGAACACCGACAACTCTTGAGCCGCGTCATCTGAAAAGCATTTTTGATTGTATTAAAAATAATTTTAATTTTGATAGGATAAAGGAGTTTACTCTTGAGGCGGGGAGACCTGATACTATAACGCGTGAAAAACTGATTGAGGCAAAAAACGGCGGTGTTAACAGAATAAGTATAAATCCTCAGACAATGAATGAGGTTACTTTGAAAAAAGTGAGAAGAAGTCATACACCTGATATGGTAAAGAAATGTTTTGCTATGGCGCGTGAAATCGGTTTTGATAATATAAATATGGATTTGATCGCGGGACTTCCCGATGAAACTCCTGATATGTTTAAATACAGTATAGATGAACTTGTAAAACTTGATCCTGAAAATATAACTGTTCATTCAATGTCAGTAAAGCGTGCCGCATCATTAAGATTTACTGATACCGAGCTTGCGAAAGCAAATGATATGAATGATATGCTTTCATATGCTCAGCATGTGATGGAGAAAACTGGGAGAAAGCCGTATTATATGTATAGGCAGAAGAATATTTCCGGAAATTTGGAAAATGTCGGTTATGCGAAAGACGGATATATGAGTACTTATAATATAAATATTATGGAAGAAAAACAGACTATAATAGCTCTTGGCGGCGGCGGATCGACAAAAATCGTTATGAATGACAGAATAGAAAGAATATTTAATTTTAAAGATCCTCTGGAATATATAAAACGCTTTGATGAAATTTTGAAAAAGAAAGATGAAATACTTGAAATAATCGGAGATGAAAATAATGGAAAATGAGAGAGCGTTAAATAAAATAATGGACGAGTACGAGGAACTTCGTATGAATGCTGCAAATGAAAGAAAAAAACGCATTGATGAGGTTAATAAAAGATTTCCGCGTATAGCTGAAATTGACAAAGAAATTTTTAGACGGGGACTTGAAAATACAAATAATATTTTAAAAAATCCTGAAAAAAAGGATGAGTTTAACGCGGATTTTAAAGAAAATTTAAAAAGACTAAATGCTGAAAAAAATAAAATAATAAGTGAAAATAATATTTTTCCCGATTATGACAAATATCATTATGTCTGTAAAATATGCTGTGATACAGGTTATGACGAAAAGGGAAAAAAATGCGGATGCTTTAAACAGCGTCTTATTAACGAGGCCTATTCAATGTCGAATATGGAGGATATAATAAAAAAACAGAATTTTGACACGTTTTCTTTTGATTATTATTCAAAAGAGTCGTCTGACGGTACAATATCTTCGTTTGAAAATATGACTAAAATTTATAATAACTGTAAAAAGTTTTGTGAAAATTTTGAAAATAGTGAGAAAAGTCTTGTTTTTTATGGTCCTACAGGACTTGGAAAAACATTTCTTTCCAGTGCGATTGCAAAGGAGATAATGGACAGGGGAAAAACTGTTGCTTATGTGAGAGCTACAAAATTATTTTCAGTTTATGAGGATTATAAATTCGGCAGAAATACAGATAAAGCTTTAATTGATAATCTTTATAATTGTGATTTACTTATTATAGACGATCTTGGTACTGAGCCTTTTAACAAGAATAATATTTCATTTTTGTTTGATATTGTAAATGAGCGTATAGCGTCGGAGAAAAAGATAATTATAAATACAAATTTGCAGATAAGTGAAATTACAAAAATTTATAGCACGCGTTTTACATCAAGATTATATGAATATTTTATGTTTTATAAATTTTTTGGTGAAGATATAAGAATACAGAAATTAAAAAATAATAGTTAACAAAAAAACTGCTATATTTTTATAGCAGTTTTTTTGTTGGCAATTATTATTTGTCGTTGTTGTTAGCGTCATTTACACCTACCGCGTCGCCGGCACCTTCAACTACATCACCTACCGCGTCGCCAGCACCTTCAACTACATCACCGGCCGCGTCACCTACATCTTTTACCGCATTGCCTGCTGAGTCACCGGCATCCTTTACGTCATCAGAAACTTTGCCGTTGTTATTATTGGTAGTATTGTCTGTATTCTGAGTTGTTTTCGGAGTGGGTGTCGCTTTAGAAGATGAATTATTCATTCCGCATGATGTAAGCATTGCCGCTACAATTGCGGATAATAAAATTAATTTTAAATTTTTCATTTTTATTTCCTCCGTTATTGATTTGATACATAGTTAGTATTATCATTATTTTATATTTTATTAATTTATTTTTTAAAAATTATATTTTTTTGGGAACAAAAATGGTTTTTATTACGTCTAACAATGTGTAAGGTAATTACAAACAAGGAAAAAGGAGAAAATAAAATGAAAAAAAATTTAATTGCTTTAATGACAGTAGTTTCAATACTTGCTTCAGGTGCCGCAGTATTAGCTGATGAAATACCTGCCGCAACTATTGAACCCACAGCAGACAAAATTATGAATGTACCTGCTCAGCCCGACACACCGTTTGAGGACAGAATTCAGGGAGATGTAATGCTTATATCAGGTGATACGCCTGTAGATGCTCCTGTTTCAATTCCAAGCTATGTGTCAAAGACTGTAACAGTTACAGAAATAGGTGATGGCAGAATTTCAACAACGGTTAACGCTGAAGATAAGGAAAATCCTGAAAATACAATTAACTATACAGTTACAGATGATACTATTGTATTGGGATATGCCAATGGGGCTGTAAAAGATGTCAAGGATATAAAGGCAGGGGACAAAATAACAGTATATTCAAACGCATACGCTCCGGCACCGCTTATTCTTCCTCCGCAGTATCAGGCTGACGTGATTTTTGTTGAGGATAATCTTGAATTGGATTCACTGAGATTTGCTGATGTGGATACATATTTATCAGATGGTGAAACGCTTGTAAATGCGGCTAATACACTTGCTCTTAATATCGATAAGGATACGGAAATAGTTGACAGAGAAGGAAAAAAGGTTGAGGCTGACAAAATAGCAAACAAGGATCTTGCTGTAGTTTATATGTCTTCAACAAAGAGTATTCCGGCTCAGACAACACCTATTAAAATAGTTGTTCTTGGTGATAACGAAACAGCTCTTAAGCAGATAGAAGCGGCGAAGAACGAAGCAAATGCTACACCTGCTCCGACAGTAACTCCTGAGGCTACAACAGCTCCTGAAAATACAGATGTTATTTTAAAAGATGTAAAATCTGTAAAAATAGGTGACAAATCTATTGAAAATATATATTTCAAAGAGGATCAGACTCTTATGGTTCCTTTAAGATCAATTGCTGAAAGCCTTAATTTTACTGTTGAATGGGATGGTGAGCTTAAAGCTGTTATGCTTAACAGCGGAATTTACAGTATTAAGATTGGTGAAAATGCTTATGTAAAAGGAAGAATGATGCCTCAGCAGCTTTCATCTGCTCCTGAAATTAAGAGCGATGATTTAACATATGTTCCGTTTGAGTATTTTACAGAAATACTTGAAGCTGATGCAACAAATAGTGGAAATGTAGTTGAATTAAAATATTCATCAACAGAAGCTGAATAATAAAAAATAAAAATGACTGCTTCGGCAGTCATTTTTTTATGTAATATAAATTTTTTTATTTTTATATAAAGATGAAATTTTATTAAATGCTTTTTAATCTCATATATTTGGGAAAATGATTTTTTAATATCCCGTTTGACGCTTTTCCCCAGCCTATAGGAAAATTGTTTACTGTTACGGCGCACCAGCCTTTTTCATTACATTCTATTGTTTCGCCAAT
>CAJTPP010000021.1:21758-37321 GCA_910578235.1 uncultured Clostridia bacterium
AAGTTTTCTTTTTTTAATGCGAGACACAGAGCGTGTGACGGTTCAAAACGGTTTTTTCGGCATATGCCAAGATGGAGTCCGGGACGGATTACTTTTATTTTATCAAGATTTATATTTTTTTGTTTTAAATATAAATTTTCTCCAAACATACAAAATTCACCGTTAAGTGTTATATTTAAAAATTCCTTTTCAAAATCACGAAATAGTTTTTCTTCATCACATTTTTTTGATTTTTTATTTTTTATTTCAACAGGAATATGTTCGTCAAGACTATGAAATAAAGCGATAAAATGTCCCTCGCCTTTATTTTTATGTGGAAAAATACGTCTTGTTTTGTCCATATCAAAGTCAGACTCAGACCATTCTGTGCGTCCGTGGGAAAGCATGTCCAGATTTTCAGGTATTACGATTTCAACATTATAATTTTTAAGCATATACGCGCAGATTTTTTCATTTTCCTCAGGTGAAAAAGTGCAGGTTGAATAAATAATATATCCTCCACCTTTTATCATTTTCATCGCGCAGTCAAGTATGTGTTTCTGCCGTATACCGCATGAAACAGTATGTTCAATACTCCATTCGTCTGCTGCCTGTGGTTCTTTACGGAACATTCCCTCTCCGCTGCACGGTGCGTCAACAATAATTTTGTCAAAAAAATGAGGGAAAATTTCAGCGAGTTTTTGAGGAGTTTCATTTGTTACTATGGTATTTGAAAGACCAAAACGCTCAATATTATCAGCAAGTATATTTGAACGGTTTTTTATTATTTCGTTTGCTATAAGAAGTCCATCATTACTAAGCATAGCTCCCGCCTGAGTAGCTTTTCCTCCCGGAGCCGCGCAAAGATCAAGTATATAGTCGTCTTTATTAACAGGCAGAGCTGATACGACTGACATAGCTGACGGTTCCTGAAAATAAAACAGTCCGGCTATATGATAGGGATGATTGCCTGAAATTACAGATTTGTCAGTATAAAAGCCGTCTTTACACCATGGAATATTTTCAAGCTGTCCGAGTTCATTTAAAACAGCTTCTTTTGATCCGTTTTTTGAAGTGTTTATACGTATACCGGTAAAAACAGGAGAGATTTCCATTGAGTGTATGAAATTCTCATATTCATCTCCCAGCATATTTTTCATTTTTATTTCAAATTTTTCGGGTAATTTCATTTTTACATTTTATCCTGCATTATTTTTTCAAGTTCGTCATAATTATAGCTGTCATCATTATAGACGTTCAGATTATTCTGCTTGTTTTTATTTTTAAATTCTTCGTGATCATTTTCCGCCTCGCTGACAGTGTGTATACCAATGTCGTTCCAGCGTTTTATTATTGAGTTCATATATGGAAATGAGAGTTTGTTTGTGTGCATAATACAGTATTCGTATGCGAGACCTACCATGTTTTCGTCCATATTATATTCATCATGCCATGTTTTAAGGAATGTCTCTTCTGTTTTTGAAAGATTTCTGTTTTCAATACCGAATAATTTTCTAAGCGAATGAAAATAACCGCCTTTTTCTTTTTCCTCTGTTAAAAAATTAACCGCCGCATCCAATGTGGTAATTCCGTTTTCATGCCATGAAATTGCCACTTTTTCGATATAATTCATATTACGCTTATCCTTGGAAACACAGTATTCAAGCAGCATAGTAATGACTTCCGGTGAAAGACCGAGATCATCATAAAACCAATAAAGTGTTTCTATATCTTTATTTTTTAGGGTTTTTCCAAGTATTTCCTGTGATATTGAGCAAAGGTCGGCAAGAGCTTTATTTTGGGTCATAGCTTCGGAAATTTCATTCATAGTTTTTTTCGGAATTTGCTGGTTTTCCTGATTGTTTGAGACTGATGTTTCTGCATTGCCGAAAATAATATTTCCGTTTTTGTAGATAAGCGCATTATTTTTATTCCAGTATTCAAGAGCGTTTACAACATCGCTTTCAAGAAGATTTAATTTTCCCGCCATTTCCGCAGTGGACATTTCTCCTCCAGAAACCGCGAGTGAAAGCGACAGAAGATATACTTTTACATATGCGCCGTTTGCCGCCGGCATATGATTTTCCATAAAATCTACAGAAACAGGTATAAAATTCATTTTATAATTAAATTTAGGCATGGCTTGTTATCTCCGTTTTATAAAAAATTGTTACCAGTTTATTATATATTATTTTTACGGAAATTGCAAATTTTATATAAAAACCATTTTAGAATATTTAAGATTTATTGAAAAAAGTAAAATTTTTGAAAATTTCCAAAAAAATACCGCCTGCGGACTTGACAGAACGGTATTTTTGTGATAATATAATAAACTGTACCTTAGTCTTAAACTTTAGGTACTATCCTATAAATTTCACATTATAATTGTATGTATTTTTATCATAAATATGCATGCTCTGTAATATCAGATAACGCAGGATTATTTGCGTAGAGCATAGTTATGATACAATATTCTCCAAGGTGTCGAAAATCATAGATTTTTGGTAACACCGTGAAGTTATTATAACACGTATATATACAAAATGCAACCCCGAAATTAAAGGAATTTTTCGGAGGAAATATTTAGGATAAAAGGAAAAACACTGAACATGTTTATTTTTCGGTAAATTAAAGAGGAATGAACAAATTATATGATGAGGTGATCAAAGAAAATGTTGCATGAAGTAGAAGCGGGAAAGAATGTGCGTCTGAGCTATTCAAAAATAAAAGAGGTTTTGGATATGCCCAACCTTATAGAAGTGCAGAAGGATTCCTACAAATGGTTCATCGAGGAAGGACTGAAGGAGATATTTCATGATATTTCTCCTATAACAGACCATGCGGGTAAGCTGGTGCTTGAGTTTTTCGATTATCATATTGATTATAATTCCAAATATTCTGTTGAGGAATGTAAGGAAAGAGACGCTAAATACGCGGCTCCGCTAAAGGTTAATGTGAGACTTATTAATACCGAAACCGGCGAAATTAAAGAACAGGAAATATTTATGGGTGATTTTCCGCTTATGACAGAGCAGGGAACCTTCATTATTAACGGCGCTGAGCGTGTTATTGTCAGCCAGCTTGTGCGTTCTCCGGGTATTTATTATGAGTTTGAACGTGATAAAACAGGTAAGCCGCTTTACAGCTCAACGGTTATTCCGTACAGAGGCGCGTGGCTTGAATATGAGACAGACTCAAACGATGTATTCTCGGTAAGAGTTGACAGGACAAGAAAAATTCCTGTAACTGTTCTTTTAAGAGCAATGGGACTCGGTTCAAACGCTGAAATTCTTGAAATGTTCGGCGAGGATATAAGACTTCTTGCAACACTTGAAAAAGATGTGGCTGAATCAAGAGATGAGGGACTTCTTGAAATATATAAAAGACTTCGTCCCGGCGAGCCGCTTAATGTGGAAAATGCTGAGTCTCTTATTATGAATATGTTCTTTGATCCAAAGAGATATGATTTGGCTAAAGTCGGAAGATATAAATTTAATAAAAAACTTGCTATTTCGGCAAGAATTAAGGGAAGAATTCTTGCCGAAACAGTTGCTGACCCGAGGACAGGAGAAATAATCGCTGAAGAAGGCGACGCGCTTTCGGCTGAAACAGCAATGAAAATAGAAAGAGCGGGCGTTAATAAGGTTGAACTGCTTGTCGAGGGAAAAAAGGTAAGAGTATTCTCAAATAATATGGTTTATCTTGACGAGTATATTGATTTTGAAATAGAACATTTTCCTGTTGATAAGGTAAGAAAATCAGTTATTGAGGAAATCGTTGAAAACGCGAAAACCGAGGATGAGATTAGAGAGCAGATCTGGGATCGTATGGATGAGCTTGCTCCGAAGCATATTCTTGTGGATGATATGTTTGCGTCTGTAAACTATTGTCTTAATCTTGCGGACGGTATTGGAACAATAGACGATATCGATCACCTTGGAAACAGACGCGTGCGCTGTGTAGGCGAGCTGCTTCAAAATCAGTTCAGAATAGGTCTTGCGCGTATGGAAAGAACAGTGCGTGAAAGAATGTCTACTCAGGAGCTTGAAATTATAACACCTACGTCATTAATTAATATAAGACCGATTATTGCTACAATAAATGAGTTTTTCGGTTCTTCACAGCTTTCGCAGTTCATGGATCAGCCTAACCCGCTTGCCGAGGTTCGTCATAAGAGAAGAATTTCGGCTCTTGGTCCCGGCGGTCTTTCGAGAGAAAGAGCGGGCTTTGAGGTTCGTGACGTTCACTATTCACATTATGGAAGAATGTGTCCTATTGAGACTCCTGAAGGTCCTAACATTGGTCTTATCACATCGCTCGCAACCTTCGCAAAGATTGATCAGTATGGATTTATAGAAGCTCCGTACAGAAAGGTTAATAAAGAAACAGGCTGTGTAACCGATGAAATAATATATATGACGGCTGATATTGAAGACGAGTTTGTCGTTGCTCAGGCTAATGAGCCGCTTGACAATGAGGGACATTTTCTTGATAAAAAGGTCAGCGCGCGTTTCAGAGATGAAATACTTGAAGTGCCGGCTGACAGAATTGATTATATGGATGTGTCTCCGAGACAGCTTGTATCTGTTGTAACAGCATGTATTCCGTTTCTTGAAAATGATGACGCCAACAGAGCGCTTATGGGTTCAAACATGCAGTGTCAGGCTGTGCCGTTGCTTACAACGGACTCACCTATTGTCGGTACCGGTATTGAGCATAAAATTGCTAAGGACTCTGGAAGCGCTGTGCTTGCTAAGGAGGACGGAGTTGTTGAAAAGATTTCCGCTGATCAGATTGTAATTAAGGGCGACAGCGGTATAAAACATACTCATAAGCTTATTAAATTCGCGCGTTCAAATCAGAGTTGCTGTATTAATCAGAAGCCGATAGTTGAAGAAGGCGAAAGAGTAAAAAGAAATGATATAATCGCGGATGGTCCCGCTATGGATAACGGGGAGCTTGCTCTCGGTAAGAATATTCTTATCGGCTTTATGACCTGGGAAGGTTATAACTATGAGGATGCTGTCCTTATAAGCGAGGAGCTTGTAAAGAATGATGTATTCACATCAATTCATATGGAGGAATATGAGTGTGAAGCCCGTGACACAAAGCTTGGTCCGGAAGAAATAACAAGGGATATTCCGAATGTTTCCGATGATGCTTTGAAGGATCTTGACGAGCAGGGTATTATCAGAGTCGGAGCCGAGGTTTACGCGGGAGATATTCTTGTCGGTAAGGTTACGCCGAAGGGTGAAACCGAGCTTACCGCCGAGGAAAGACTGCTTCGGGCAATATTTGGTGAAAAGGCGAGAGAGGTAAGAGATACCTCGCTTCGTGTTCCGCATGGTGAGCAGGGTATTATTATAGATGTAAAGAAATTTACAAGAGAGAACGGAGACGAGCTGTCACCGGGCGTCAATGAAGTTGTGCGCTGTATTATAGCTCAGAAAAGAAAGATTTCTGTCGGTGATAAAATGGCGGGACGTCACGGTAATAAGGGTGTTGTTTCAAGAGTGCTTCCGCAGGAGGATATGCCGTTCCTTGAAGATGGAACACCGCTGCAGATTGTGCTTAATCCTCTTGGCGTGCCTTCGCGTATGAATATCGGACAGGTGCTTGAAATGCATCTTGGCTACGCGTACAGATGCCTGAGCCTTAAAACGCGCGAGGAGCTTGAAAACACTATTATTGATGATAATTTCAAGAAAAATATACTTGCTGCAAAATCAAAGGCGAGAGAGGGAAGATTTATAAAACTTGCGACTCCCGTATTTGACGGAGCTCAGGATGAAGATCTTAAAACCGCCTTTAAGGAAGCGGGATTGAGACCTGACTTTAAATCGGTTGTATATGACGGACGCACGGGTGAAAAATTTGATAACCCTGTTACTGTTGGTATAATGTATTACCTGAAGCTGCATCATCTTGTTGACGATAAAATCCATGCCCGTTCAACAGGTCCGTATTCACTTGTTACGCAGCAGCCTCTGGGCGGTAAGGCTCAGTTCGGCGGACAGCGTTTCGGTGAGATGGAGGTTTGGGCGTTGGAGGCTTATGGTGCCGCTTATACGCTTCAGGAAATACTGACTGTTAAATCTGACGATATTGTAGGACGTGTAAAGACTTATGAGGCAATCGTAAAGGGAGAAAACATTCCAAAATCAGGAATACCTGAGTCATTTAAGGTAATGGTTAAGGAATTACAGTCACTTGCTCTTGATATAAAAATTCTTAATCATAATATGGAAGAAATTGATCTTGACGCTTCATTTGATGATGATGATGAGGGTGTTGTAAGCGAGGATCTGATGCAGACTATGGAAGACAGAGACGGAATTATCGACACTCTTGATGAGGACGGTCTTGATGATATAAATATGGTTCTGGAAGATGATTATGATGACGATGATGATTTTGACAGTGAAATCACAGACGAGGAAGCATTTGATGATGATGACGAATTTTAATCGTTACGTGTGAGTGAAAAAACTATGGAGGTTTTTAAATGTTAGAATTTAACAGCTTTGAAGCAATTAAAATCGGCTTGGCTTCTCCCGAGACAATAATGAGCTGGTCACATGGTGAAGTTTTAAAGCCTGAAACCATAAATTACCGCACATTAAAGCCTGAAAAAGATGGTCTTTTCTGTGAAAAGATTTTTGGTCCGACAAAGGACTGGGAATGTCACTGCGGTAAATATAAGAAAATAAGATTTAAGGGTAAGGTCTGTGAACGCTGCGGCGTTGAAGTTACAAAAGCAAAGGTAAGACGCGAGAGAATGGGACATATTTCTCTTGCGACTCCTGTTTCGCATATCTGGTATTTTAAAGGCGTGCCTTCGTCAATGGGACTTATCATTGACCTTTCACCGCGTCAGCTTGAAAAGGTGCTTTACTTTGCCGCTTATATAGTAATTAACCCTGGCGGAACGGGACTTATGCAAAATCAGGTTCTTTCAGAGGCGGAATACCGTGAGGCTTATGAGAAGTATGGAGATAAGTTTGAAGCGGGAATGGGCGCGGAGGCTATAAAAACTCTTCTGGAAAGAATAGATCTTGATACTCTTTCGGTTGAACTTAAGGAAGAGCTGGAAAGCGCGCAGGGACAGAAAAAAGCAAGAATAATAAAGAGACTCGAAATAGTGGAAGCGTTCAGACTTTCGGGAAATCGTCCGGAATGGATGATAATGACAGTAGTACCTGTTATTCCTCCCGAGCTTCGTCCTATGGTACAGCTTGACGGCGGACGTTTCGCGACTTCGGATCTGAACGATCTTTACAGACGCGTAATTAACAGAAATAACCGTCTTAAAAGATTACTTGAGCTTGGCGCTCCCGATATTATTATCAGAAACGAGAAGCGTATGCTTCAGGAAGCGGTTGACGCGCTTATAAATAACGGCCGCCGAGGAAGAACAGTAACAGGTCCAGGTAACAGAGCGCTTAAATCACTTTCCGATCTGCTTAAAGGTAAGCAGGGACGTTTCCGCCAAAATCTTCTCGGTAAACGTGTTGACTATTCTGGACGAAGTGTTATCGTTGTCGGTCCTGAGATGAAAATTTATCAGTGCGGCGTGCCTAAGGAAATGGCCATTGAATTATTCAAGCCGTTTGTTATGAAGGAGCTTGTTTCAAGAGGACTGGCTCATAATATAAAGAGCGCAAAGAGAATGGTTGAAAGAACAAAACCGGAGGTATGGGACGTTCTTGAAGATGTTATCAAAGAGCATCCTGTTCTTTTGAACCGCGCGCCTACACTTCACAGACTTGGTATTCAGGCGTTTGAGCCGAAGCTTGTTGAAGGACACGCGTTGAAGCTTCACCCTCTTGTTTGTACGGCGTATAATGCCGACTTCGACGGTGACCAGATGGCTATTCATGTGCCTCTTTCACCCGAGGCTCAGGCGGAAGCGAGATTTCTTATGCTTTCAGCCAATAACCTGCTTAAACCGCAGGACGGACATCCTGTAACAGTTCCTACACAGGATATGATTTTGGGTTCGTATTATCTGACAATTGAAAAGGAACATTATGACCAAATTATAGATACAATTCTTGACGATGAGGCAAAACTAAAAGTGCTTGAAGCTCAGCTTGCTTCTATGGAACAGGAAGAAAATCAGGTTCTTTATAATGAAAATGAGCCTATAAACAGTTTTACAGATATTAAGGAAGCGCTTAAATATGTGCGCGAGCTTCCCGAGGTCGCTATGAATGAGACAGAAATTCATGCAAATCCGATAACGATTGTTCTTCCGTCTACTTCGGTTGAAATTTCGCTTAAAAAGCTTATAAGTATGATTAAAAAGCTTATAATGAAGAAGTACACGTCATTTGATGAAGCGCTTCTCGCATATGATAATCATGAGGTTACACTTCACGAGAGAATTTTTGTTGAGGTTACAAAAGAAATCCATGGTGAAATGAAGTCGAAGATGATAGGAACTACTGTCGGCAGAATTATTTTCAATAATAATATTCCGCAAAACCTTGGTTTTGTTGACAGAAGAAATCCTGAAAATATTTTTGAGCTTGAAGTTGACTTTATTGTTGAGAAAAAGCAGCTTGGCAAAATTATAGACAGATGTATTAGAGTATGCGGTACTTCCGAAACTGCCGAAGTGCTTGATAAGATTAAAGCGACAGGCTATAAGTATTCAACGAAGGGCGCTATTACAGTTGCCGTATCGGATATAGAAGTGCCTGAAAAGAAAAAATCAATTCTTGCCGCCGCTGAAAAAGAAGTTGAGTCTATTATGCAGATGTATCAGATGGGATTGCTGACAAACGAGGAGCGTTATCAGCAGACTATTAAGGTATGGGCGAAAGCTTCCGGTGACGTTACAGACGCTATGATGGAGCATCTGGGCGAATTCAACCCGATATTTATGATGGCTGACTCGGGCGCTCGAGGCAGCGTGAACCAGATCCGTCAGCTTGCCGCAATGCGCGGACTTATGGCGGACACACAGGGACGAACGGTTGAAATTCCTATCAGAGCTAACTTCCGTGAAGGTCTGAACGTGCTTGAGTACTTCATTTCTTCACACGGCGCGCGTAAAGGTCTTACTGACACGGCTTTGAGAACCGCTGACTCGGGTTATCTTACGCGCCGTCTTGTTGATGTATCACAGAATGTTATTGTTCACGAGATTGACTGCGGTACGACGGAAGGTGAATGGGTAACTGAAATCACAGATGGTAAGGAAAGTATCGAGCCGCTTCATGATCGTATTTTAGGACGTACCGCCATGGAGGATATAATTAATCCGAAAACAGGTGATATTATCGTAAACGGCGGCGAGCTTATTTCCGACGATCAGGCGAATGAGATTATAAAATCGGGTATAACAAGGGTATATATCAGAAGCGTGCTTACGTGTAAGTCAAAAATCGGCGTATGCGCTAAGTGTTACGGTACAAACCTTGCCACGGGCGAGCTTGTAAATGTCGGCGAGGCTGTTGGTATTATCGCGGCTCAGTCAATCGGCGAGCCGGGCACACAGCTTACAATGCGTACCTTCCATACGGGCGGCGTTGCTTCGGGCAGTGATATTACACAAGGTTTGCCTCGTGTAGAGGAATTGTTTGAGGCGAGACGTCCTAAAGGTCTTGCGATCATTTCTGAAATCGGCGGTAAAGTTACTGTCAGCGAATCAAAGCGCAAGAGGGAAGTTGTTGTGCAGAATGATGATACCGGAGAGGCAAAAACATATACAATTCCTTACGGTTCAAGTATCAAGGTTCATGACGGCGACGTTATTGAGGCCGGTGACGAGCTTACTGTAGGTAGCGTTAATCCTAATGATCTTCTGCATATTAAAGGCCCGAGTGCCGTACAGGTATATATTTCACGTGAGGTTCAGAGAACCTACCGTATGCAGGGTGTTGATATCAATGATAAGCACGTTGAGGTTATCACCCGTCAGATGCTTCGTAAGGTAAGAGTAGAAGAAGCGGGACAAACAGATCTTCTGATCGGCTCGCTTGTAGATAAGTTTGAGCTTGAAGAGGCTAATAAGAGAGTGGAAGAAGCGGGCGGAACAGAGTTTGCGACATATTCTCCCGTACTGCTTGGTATCACAAAGGCTTCTCTCGCGACAGACTCATTCCTTTCAGCCGCTTCCTTCCAGGAAACGACAAAGGTTCTTACTGAAGCAGCCATTAAGGGTAAGGTTGATCCTCTGCTCGGTCTTAAAGAAAATGTTATTATCGGTAAACTTATTCCTGCCGGAACAGGTATGAGTATGTATAAGGATATTAATATTACAATAGACGGCGAAGAAGTGGAAAACGAAGAAATTGAATAAATTAAGTAAAAAGGGACTATATCAGTCCCTTTTTATAGTGGCAACAATACAGAGTATATTTTTTCTTTTGTTATCACTTCCTTTTTTATGTATTTAAGCGCAATAAAAAATGCGCCGCTTGCAATACTAAGCAGCGCATAAAAACACGGCTCAGATTGCTGCGACACAAAATTTTTCGTATAATCATAGTATGCGAAAACAGAGCCTGCATTTTTACATAAAAATACATACTTATGATTACACTTTTAATTTTATGTCGCAAATATAGTATAGCACATTTTTAAGTTCATGTAAATAGAAAATAAAAAATGCGCCGCTCGTACAGAGCAACGCATAAAAATGCATTACTCCGTATTTGTTACCACACAAATTCAGATAGCAAAAGAGCATATCAAAACAGAGAATGCATTTTTAACAAAATCATTCTTTTGCTATCAATAATGAATTTATGTGGTAAATATAGTATAGCACATTTTTTATTTTATGTAAATAGAAAATAAAAAATGCGCCGCTCGTACAGAGCAACGCATTAAAAATGCAAAGCTTCAACTAATGCGATTCAGTTTACTTTTGCATTAAAAACACTGCAAAAAAGCTTGCATTTTTGACAATAAAAAATATAATGCTTTTAATGCATTAAAATATTAAACTGAATCGCAGATATAGTATAACATACTATTTATATTTTGTAAAGAAAATTTCATCATACATATTCACAATTAATCGTATTTGTGATAGAATATAGATTAAATGAAATACGGCAGAATGGAGAAATTTAAAATGAAGATAGCAATAATCGGTTTAGGTTTGATCGGCGGTTCGATAGCGCGCAGACTGCGCGGCTTTCATGACTGTACAATCGCCGCGTATAACAGGACGTATGAAACAATTCTTCTCGCGAAGCAGGATGGGGTAATAGACGAGGGAAGTTCAGATCCCGCTGAGGTTATGGAGAACGCCGATTTAATTATTTTGTGTCTGTACCCACAGCTCAATGTGGATATGGTAAAGAATAATCTTTCACATATAAAGGATGGAGCGGTTATTACCGATGTTTCGGGTGTTAAGGGGTTCATGGTCAGCGAGCTTGAAAAAATTCTGCCTGAAAATATTGATTTTATAGGCGCTCATCCAATGGCGGGGCGTGAAGTCGGAGGTTATCAGAGCTCTACCGATACTTTGTTTAATAAAGCGTCGTTTCTTATAACGCCGACAAAGAAAAATAAGCCTGAAAATGTCGCTCTTGTGCGCGGGCTTGCCGAGTATATCGGATGTAAGCATGTTGTCACCACCACCCCCGAGGAGCATGACGCTGTGATTGCATATACAAGCCAGCTTATGCATGTTGTGGCGGTAGCTCTGTGCGATAATCCTATGATTGAAAGGTCCACGTTTTTCAGCGCCGGAAGTCTTAGGGACTGTACGCGCGTGGCCGTTATAAATGCTGAAATGTGGAGTGAGCTGTTTGTCGAGAATAAGAAGGAGCTAAGCGCGAGAATACATGAAATGAGGGACAGTCTTGGCAAAATCGCCGACGCGGTTGACAGAGGTGACCGCGGCGAGCTTGAAAAAATAATGAAACATGCCACTTCGCAGAAAATGAAATGGTTAATGGAGTAAATTATGTTGTTTCGGGAGGACAGAGGAAAACCCCGTTATAAAAACGGGGCTTTCACACGCAACAAAATATTTTTAACTATATACTAATATTCAATTTTTATGTAAGCCGACATACTTACGTTCTCTGCCCTCCTTTAGCATATAAAAAATGCGCTATCAATACAAAGTATTACATAGCGCCAAAAAATGCAATACCCTGTATTGTTGCTAAACAAATTTTCTTAACATTACTAAAGTATGTGAAATAGAATATGCATTTTTATCTTAATAACAAAAAAATACATACTTAAAAGTAATATAATAATATGAAAATTTGTTTAGCAAAAACATTATAACACATTTTATAATGTTTGTAAATATATAGTTTAATAAAAATAACAATTTATTATGTTTTGAGGAGGAAATATAATGCCGAGAAATGATGAGGAAAAAAAGGGACTGTCTCTTCTGGGGAATAAAAAGACGGTTTATGCAGACAAATATTCGCCCGAGGTGCTTGAGACTTTTGTAAACAAGCATCCCGATAATGATTATATGGTTACGTTTGACTGTCCGGAGTTTACGTCTCTGTGTCCTATTACCGGACAGCCTGATTTTGCGCATATTAAAATAAATTATATTCCCAATATAAAAATGGTTGAGTCTAAATCGCTGAAGCTGTATCTTTTCAGTTTCCGCAATCAGGGAGATTTTCACGAGGACTGTATCAATATTATTATGAAAGATCTCGTGAAGCTGATGGAGCCGAAATATTTGGAGGTAAAAGGTATATTCACGCCGCGCGGCGGTATATCAATTTATCCGTTCGCAAATTACGGCGAAAAGGGTACAAAATACGAGAAAATAGCGGAGGACAGGCTGTTTGAAAGCTTAAAAAACAGATAATTATAGTTTTGTTTTTTTGAAAGGAGATAAAATGAGAAAAGCAATAGTTGTGCTTTCGGGCGGACAGGACAGTACTACCTGTCTGTTCTGGGCAATAGATAGATTTGGAAAAGAAAATGTTTCGGCGATAGGTTTCGACTACGGTCAGCGTCATAAGCTGGAGCTTGAATGCGCGCGGGAAATATGCGCTGACACTGGAATAGGCTATGAGGTAATTCCTACGCCTATTATAAATCAGCTTTCAGCAAACTCGCTTACACGCGAAGATATTCCCGTTGAGGAAACAAAGCCTGACGGCGCGCCGCCTAATACTTTTGTTGAGGGAAGAAATCTTCTCTTTCTCAGTTACGCGGCAATTTACGCAAAAACTCATGGAGCTACAGATCTGGTAACGGGTGTGTGCGAAACTGATTTTTCGGGTTATCCCGACTGTCGTGACATATTTGTAAAGTCACTGAATGTGACGCTTAATCTTGCGATGGATTATAATTTTGTAATTCATACGCCGCTTATGTGGATTAACAAGGCTCAGACGTGGAAAATGGCGGATGATCTTGGCGCGCTGGATATTATTTATAATAAAACCCTTACATGCTATAATGGTGTAAAGGGTCAGGGCTGCGGACATTGTCCGGCATGCGCGCTGAGAAGAAAAGGTTACGAGGAATTTATGAAAGGAAAAACAGAATAAATGTACGAGGTAAAAAAACGGTTTGAAATCAGCGCGGCGCATAAGCTGTTGCTGGATTATGACTCAAAATGTACTAATCTGCACGGTCATAACTGGATAATTGACGTGTATCTGCAAAGTGAAACGCTTGACAAAAATGGTATGATAATGGATTTCACACATATAAAGCGTAAAATTCAGGATAAATTTGATCATAAAGTTATAAATGAGGTAGTCAGCTTTAATCCTACCGCTGAAAATCTGGCAAAATATATCTGTGATGAGCTTGCGCCGTTCTGTTATCGTGTTGATGTTCAGGAAAGTCAGGATAATACCGCAAGCTATATTAGGGATTGAAAAGAAATATCCCCTGATATAATCAGGGGATATTGATGAAAATGTGTGGCAACATTTTACGGCTGTATTTTTATTAAAATAAAAATACGCCGCATTGAGCGGCGTATAAAAAACACACTGCTCAATTACTGCAACATAATTGAATACCTTAATTACAATAAAAGGAATCCAAAGAGCATATGTTTTTATCAGAAAACACAAAAATCCCCTTTATTGTAATTTAATATATATTCAATTATGTTGCTTCTATAATATAACATAAAGTGTAAAAATTGTCAAGGTGGTAAATATGAAGATAGTTGAGATATTTGACAGCATAGACGGCGAGGGTATCCGCACGGGACAACCGGCGACGTTCATACGTCTCGCGGGCTGTAACCTGCGCTGTTCGTATTGTGACACTGTATATTCACTGTTCGGCGAGGATACGCCGTGTGAATATACTGAAATGAATGTTGATGAAGTTATTGCGAAGGTAAACAGAAATTACAGACGCGTAACGCTTACGGGCGGCGAGCCGCTTATCCATAGCGAAAGCGAAGAGCTTGTAAGCCGTCTTGCGGATATGGAGTGCGAGGTAAATATAGAAACAAACGGAGCGGTGGATACGGATAGCTTCTTTCATAAAATCAAAAGGAAAGACAAGTTGTTTTTTACTATAGATTATAAACTGCCGTCAAGCGGTATGTCGGATAAAATGCTGTGGAATAATTTCCTTAATCTTCGTCCGCGTGACGTTATCAAGTTTGTCTGCGGTTCGGATGAAGATATCAGGCTGATGATTGATATAGTAAAAAAACTGAAAGATGTTTATTCGGATATGCCTCATATATTTATCGGTGCGGTTTACGGTATGATTGAAGCCGAAAAACTTGTGGATATCATACTCAGTGAGCCAGCCCTCTCGGACGCGAGATTTCAGGTGCAGCTTCACAAAATTATATGGGATCCGGATGAAAGAGGCGTATGAAAGGAATTAAATATGAAGAAAGAATTTAATCATGAAAAAATAAAAGAGGCCATACGGACTATTATCACCGAGCTTGGCGATAATCCCGACAGGCCCGGTCTTATCGAAACGCCCGACAGAGTAGCGCGCATGTATGACGAGATTTTTGAGGGTATGCGCTACACTAACGATGAGATTGCGGATATGTTTAACAAATGCTTTGAGGATGTTTCGTCAAATGATCTTGTAATTGTCAAGGATATTGAGGTTTTTAGTTATTGTGAACATCATTTGGCTCTAATGTATAATATGAAATGTCATGTCGGGTATATTCCAAACAATAAAGTTATCGGTCTTTCAAAAATAGCGCGTATATGCGATATGGTGGCAAAGCGGCTTCAGCTTCAGGAGAGAATATGCGCGGATATTGCGGAAATTATCCGTAAGGTATGCGATACAGAGGACGTTATTGTTGTCGTGGAGGGCGAGCATAGCTGTATGACGGCGCGCGGGATTAAGTCGCGCGGAGCAAAGACGCGTACCAGCGCTATACGCGGTCTGTTTGATACAGACCATGAGCTGCGCAATGAATTTTACAGTCTTATTAAAAATTAGGGGATAAAAAAACGGATATTTTATAATATCCGTTTTTTTTATTTACTTTTTAGGGAGTGTAGGATCATGTGTAAGTTCCGGTATATAGTCAGTAGGTATATCGCAATGTCATTTTCATACCTGCAATACAATCAGGTATAAATAGGATAAAAAAGTGAGTAAAGCATACAATATATAGT
>CAJTPP010000022.1:0-1619 GCA_910578235.1 uncultured Clostridia bacterium
TCACGACCTCCAGCGTGACAGGCTGGCGTTCTAACCAACTGAACTACCGGGCCATATATTAAATTTTGACTGCTTTACTATTGTACAGTAAAAATAGTGAAATGTCAATAGTATTTTTGAAAAAAATGATATATTTTTTAAATTGACATAAGAGGGAAATAAGGGTATACTGTATATATAAATTATAGTAGGAGGGATGAATATGCTTGCGGTAATTGTAAATATGATAGAAACTCTACTGAAAAATAAAAAATATTCATCTCTCCGTGACGTGTTGTCCGCGGTTAATGAGGCGGATATAGCGGTTATATTCGGGCAAATACCGCCGGACAGTCTGCCGCTGCTGTTTCGCTTGCTTCCAAAGGATCTTGCGGCGGATACATTCGCTCTTATGGATACGGACAGTCAGGAGCTTTTGATACGAGGTTTTTCCGATAACGAGATTAAAGAGGTGTTTGATGAGCTTTATGTGGACGATGCGGCGGATATTGTGGAGGAAATGCCCGCAAATGTAGTGAAGCGTATTTTGAAAAACACCGATCCCAATATGCGTCAGATGATAAACGAGATACTCAAATATCCCGAGGACAGCGCCGGCTCGCTTATGACGACGGATTATATAAGTCTGCGTCCGCAGATGACTGTGGATGACGCTATAAAACGTATACGGCGTACTATTAATGACGCGGAAACGATTTATACCTGCTATATTACAGATGAGAACAGGCATCTGCTCGGTTATTTGTCCGTAAAAAATCTTCTGCTCGCGCGGCAGGAAGATAAAATATGCGATATAATGGACAAGACCATTGTATGTGTGCATACTCTTGACGATAAAGAGGATGTGGCAAAGGAAATGAACAGGTATGACTTTGTCACAATGCCCGTGGTGGATGACGAGGGCAGGCTTGTGGGTATTGTCACGTTTGATGACGCTATTGACGTTATGCAGGAAGAGACTACCGAGGATATTGAGAGAATGGCTGCTATCAGTCCGACGGAGGAGTCGTATTTTAAAACTTCTGACATAAAACATGCCAAAAACAGAATTTTATGGCTTCTGATACTGATGCTTTCAGCGGCTATAACAGGAACAATACTCAGTAAATATGAGGAAGCCTGCTCGGCAATTCCTGTTCTGGTATCGTTTATCCCTATGCTTATGAGCACGGGCGGTAACTGCGGTTCGCAAAGCTCAACTATGATTATACGGGGTATGAGTGTGGATGAAATAAAGCTGAAGGATTTTTTCAGGGTTGTGTTTACCGAGTTGCGTGTTTCAATAATTATAAGCGTAGTGCTGTCGCTGGTAAATGGTGTCAGGATATGGCTTATGGAGGGCAGCTTTAAAATTGCGGCGGCGGTCAGCATATCTATTGTGGGGATTGTTATTATATCCCAGTTTATCGGCTGCGCGCTGCCTATGCTGGCGAAAAGATGCAGACTTGATCCCGCGGTAATGGCGGCTCCGCTTATTACGACTATCGTGGATGCGGCGTCAATTTTGATCTACTTTTCGATAGTGACGCGTCTTTTTGCAATTTGAATATTATAATAAAAATACGTCAGATATATTGTCTGACGTATTTTTATTAGTTATTATTTTATTATAGGCTTTG